>JBBSMJ010000042.1:0-8278 GCA_038233235.1 Actinomycetes bacterium
GGACGGCTGCCGCTGCGTTCCACGGCGGTAGCGGGCGGCCTGCTCGGCGGGGGAGTGGCGCTCGCCCTGGCCGCGTCGGCCATGTCGTGGCTGCTGCTCGGCCCGCTGGGCGGACGGCAGCGCGTTCTTGCCACGACCCCCGCCGACTTCGACCCGGCGGCGCTCGATCAGGGCTGGTTCGGCACGACGCCACCGACGACCGCGTGGTGGCTCGCCCTCGACTCGCCACACTCCAGCACGCCGTTCGACCTGCTGCACACCACCGGGACGTCGCTTGCGCTGCTGGGCGCGCTGCTGCTGTTCGCGCGGGTCGCCTCCCGGCTGCTCGTTCCCCTGGCGGCGGCTGGTGGCATGACGCTTACCCTCTACACCACCCACGTCCTGCTGCTGTCCTCCTCGTTGCTGCCCGCGGAACCCCTCACGTCGTACGCCATCCAGGTCGCGGCCGCGCTCGCCATCGCCATGCTGTGGCGACGGTGGGTCGGGCGCGGGCCGTTCGAGGCAGCCATCGCTCGGGCGTCGCGACAGGCGAGCCGGGCGGCGCACACCGGTTGAGCCTCACCCCCGCCGAGTACGCTCAGAGCACGATCACAGCGCCGAAGCAGCCCGAAGGCAGCGCCAAGAGGAGACCTCAGTGCCGAAGTACGTGTACGACTTCTCCGAGGGCAATCGGGACCTCAAGAACCTGCTCGGCGGGAAGGGCGCCAACCTCGCCGAGATGACCAACCTCGGCCTGCCGGTGCCGCCCGGGTTCATCATCACCACCGAGGCATGCAAGGTCTACCTCGACTCCGGGATGGAGCCGGAGGAGCTGCGCGAGGAGGTGAGCCAGCACCTGCAGGCGTTGGAGAAGGAGATGGGGCGCCACCTTGGCCAACCCGATCACCCGTTGCTCGTCTCGGTGCGCTCCGGTGCCAAGTTCTCCATGCCCGGGATGATGGAAACCGTCCTCAACATCGGGCTCAACGACGAGTCGGTGCACGGCCTGGCCAAGCAGGCCGGCGACGAGCGCTTCGCCTGGGACTCCTACCGCCGGCTCATCCAGATGTTCGGCAAGACGGTGCTCGGCATCGAGGGCGAGCACTTCGAGGAGGCCCTCGACGCGGCCAAACACGCCAAGGGCACCACCAACGACCTCGACCTCGACGCCGGCGACCTGCGCGGCCTCGTCGAGACCTACAAGGGCGTGATCCGCGAGCACTCCGGCAGCGACTTCCCCACCGAGCCGCGCGAGCAGCTCGACCTCGCCGTCCGCGCCGTCTTCGACTCGTGGAACGCCCCGCGCGCGATCCTGTACCGCCGGCAGGAGCGCATCCCCGCCGACCTCGGCACCGCGGTCAACGTCGTCGCCATGGTGTTCGGCAACCTCGACATGGACTCCGGGACCGGCGTCGCGTTCACCCGCGACCCGGGCAGCGGCAGCCAGGGCATCTACGGCGACTACCTGCAGAACGCGCAGGGCGAAGACGTCGTCGCGGGCATTCGCAACACCATCCCGCTGCAGCAACTGGAGAGCATCGACAAGCCGGCGTACGACGAACTGATCGACATCATGGCCACGCTGGAGAACCATTACCGCGACCTGTGCGACATCGAGTTCACCATCGAGCGCAACAAGCTGTGGATGCTGCAGACGCGGGTCGGGAAGCGTACGGCGGGCGCGGCGTTCCGCATCGCCACTCAGCTGGTCGACCAGGGCCTCATCGACATGGACGAGGCGATCGGCCGGGTTACCGGCGACCAGCTGGCGCAGCTGATGTTCCCCCGGTTCGACGAGAGCGCGCAGAAGAACAAGATCGCCACCGGGATGAACGCCTCACCCGGCGCGGCCGTCGGCACGTGCGTCTTCGACTCCGACCGCGCCGAGGCCCTGGCGAAGCAGGGGGAGCACGTCATTCTCGTACGCCGGGAGACTAATCCCGACGACCTCAACGGGATGATCGCCGCGCAGGGCATCCTCACCAGCCGCGGCGGCAAGACCTCCCATGCCGCGGTCGTGGCGCGCGGCATGGGCAAGACCTGCGTGTGCGGCGCCGAAGAGCTTCAGGTCGACGTCAAGAACCGTCGCTTCACCGCACCCGGAGAAGTCACCGTCAGCGAGGGCGACGTCGTCTCCATCGACGGCACGTCCGGCGAGATCTACCTGGGCGAGGTTCCGGTCGTCCCCTCCCCGGTGGTGCGCTACTTCGAGGGGGAGCTCGACCCCGCGTCGGACGAGGCCGACGAACTCGTCAAGGCGGTGCACCGCATCATGGAGCACGCCGACCAGCTCAGGCGGCTCGGCGTGCGCGCCAACTCCGACACTCCCGAGGACTCCGTCCGCGCGCGCCGCTACGGCGCGGCAGGCATCGGGCTGTGCCGCACCGAGCACATGTTCCTCGGTGACCGGCGCAAGCACGTCGAGCGCATGATCCTCGCCGAGGGCGAGGAGGAGCAGTCGGCGGCGCTGGACGCCTTGGAGCCTTTGCAACGTGGCGACTTTGTCGGCATCTTCGAAGCGATGGACGGGCTGCCCGTCACGGTGCGGCTGCTCGACCCGCCGCTGCACGAGTTCCTGCCCGACCTCACCGAGCTTTCCGTTGCGGTGGCGCTCGGCGAGGAGCGCGGCGAGGACGTCACGCGAGAGCGCACCCTGCTCGACGCCGTACGCCGCCTCGACGAGGCCAACCCGATGTTGGGCCTGCGCGGGGTCCGCCTCGGGCTGGTCGTACCCGGCCTGTACGGCATGCAGGTGCGGGCCATCGCGGAGGCAGCGGCCCAGCGCAAGAGCGACGGCGGTGACCCGCGCGTCGAGATCATGATTCCGCTGACAGGGGCGGTGCAGGAGTTCGAGCTCATCCGCGAGGAGGCCGCGGGCATCATCGCCGACGTGGAAGAACGCTCCGGTCAGCAACTGCATTCACTGATCGGCACGATGATCGAGCTGCCGCGTGCGGCGCTGACCGCCGGCCAGATCGCCGAGTCGGCGGAGTTCTTCTCCTTTGGCACCAACGACTTGACGCAGACCGCGTGGGGGTTCTCCCGCGACGACGTCGAGGCGGCGTTCTTCTCCCGCTACCTCGAGTTGGGCATCTTCGGGGTGTCACCGTTCGAGAGCCTCGACCGCGACGGTGTCGGCCGGTTGATGTCCATCGCCTGCGCGGAAGGACGGGCGGCGCGCCCCGACCTCAAGCTCGGCATCTGCGGCGAACATGGCGGAGATCCCGACTCGGTGCACTTCTGCCACGAGTTGGGCCTGGACTACGTCTCCTGCTCACCCTTCCGCGTGCCGGTGGCTCGGCTGGAGGCCGGTCGCGCTGCGGTGGCGGGTGGCGGTAGCGACAGCCGGTGACACCGTTCTTCTGGTTGCGGATCGCCCGTCGCGTCGTCGTCCTGCTGGTCGTCGCTGTCCTGCTAGTGGTCGGTGTCACCGCCGTACGCGTCTGGTGGGTGGCGCGGCAAGACGATCGCCGCAGCACCGACGCGATCGTGGTGCTCGGCGCCGCGCAGTACGACGGCCGCCCGTCCAACGTCCTCGAGGCCCGGCTCGATCACGCGGCCAAGCTGTACGCCGCCGGCGTAGCCCCGCGGGTGGTCACCGTCGGAGGGTCCCGACCGGGTGACCGCTTCACCGAAGCCGAGGCAGGGAAGAGGTGGCTGGCCGACCACGGGGTGCCGGCGTCCGACGTGGTGGCGGTGCGGCGGGGTGGCGAGACCCTGTCCAGTCTTGCCGCGGTGACGAAGCTCTTCGAACGGCGCGGTTGGCAGACCGCGACCCTCGTCACCGACCCATGGCACACGTTGCGCGCGCAGGCGATGGCCGGCGACCTCGGGCTCGACGTGGTCTCCTCCCCGACCCGGCAAGGACCCGCCGTCCGGACGCGGGAAACGCAGGCGCGCTCCGTCGGCCGGGAGACGCTCGCCTATCTCTACTACCGCCTCTTCGACGGCGGCGTCGAGCCGTCACCTGCTGCCGGCAGGGACGTGGGCGCCGTCTTCACCGGCGGGTGACGACCTACGCCGCCGCGGACCGCGAGCGCTGGGTCACCGAACCCCGCAAGCGCCCCGGACGCAGCGATTTCGAGCGTGACCGTGCCCGGGTGCTGCACAGCGCGTCGTTGCGCCGGCTGGCCGCCAAGACCCAGGTCGTCGTCCCGTGGGAGAGCGACTTCCCGCGCACCCGGCTCACCCACTCCCTGGAGTGCGCGCAGATAGGCCGCGAGGTAGGCCGGGCGCTCGGCTGCGACCCCGACCTGGTCGACGCCGCGTGCCTGGCGCACGACCTGGGTCACCCGCCCTTCGGGCACAACGGGGAAACCGCGCTCGACGAGGTCGCCGCAGACTGCGGCGGTTTCGAAGGGAACGCGCAGAGCCTGCGGATGCTCACCCGGCTGGAGGCCAAGGTGTTCGCCGCCGCGGACACGACGCTGCACGGGCGGAGCGTCGGTCTCAACCTCACCCGGGCGACCCTCGACGCGGCCACCAAGTACCCGTGGTTCGCCAGCCGTCCCCCACCGGGCGGTAAGTACGGCGTGTACGCCGAGGACGCCGAGGTCTTCTGCTGGATCCGGGCGGGTGTGCCGGAGCGGCGGCGCTGTCTCGAGGCGCAGGTCATGGACTGGGCGGACGACGTCGCCTACTCCGTCCACGACGTCGAGGACACGGTGCACAGCGGACATCTGCAGCCGGCGGTGCTGCGGAGTCCTGCCGAGCGCGCTGCCCTGCTCGCTGTCACCGCGGCGGCGTACGCACCCGACGCCGACGCCGGCGAGCTGGAGCAGGCGCTGGACCGGTTGCTCGCGTTGCCGTACTGGCCGGTGTCCTACGACGGGTCCCAGCGCTCACTCGCTGCGTTGAAGAACGCGACTAGCCAGCTCATCGGTCGGCTCTGCCTCGGCGCGGAAGACGCGACGCGGGCCGCGTACGGGCCCGGGCAGCTGACCCGCTACGCAGCCGACCTGGTCATCCCTGGACCGACGGTGCTGGAGTGCGCGGTGCTCAAGGGGATGACCGCGCGCTACCTCATGGGTCGCGCGGGAGCGGCGCAGGTGCAGGCGCGCCAACGCCAGCTCGTTGCCGAACTGGTCCACGCACTGGCGGGCCGCGCTCCCGACGAGCTGGAGCCGGCGCTGCGGCCGGCGTACGACGCCGCGCCCGACGACGCGGCGCGGCTGCGGGTCGTGATCGACCAGGTGGCGTCCCTCACCGACCCTTCCGCGCTGGCGCTGCACGCCCGCCTGGTGGGAGGAGTCGGAGCGGGAACGGCTCCCTGAGGGCGGCGGTGGATAACCGCCCGCGCGGCCCGGCGCCGTCCCCGAACCTCCGTAGACTCCCGACCGTGGCTGGGCGCATCCGTGAGGAGGACATCGCCCTGGTGCGCGAGCGGTCGCCCATCGCCGACGTCGTCGGTGAGCACCTGCAGCTGCGTTCCGCCGGCGCCGGGCAGCTGAAGGGCCTGTGCCCCTTCCACGAGGAGAAGACCCCCTCGTTCCACGTCACGCCGGCGCGGGGCTACTACCACTGCTTCGGGTGCCAGGTCGGCGGTGATGTCATCACCTTCGTCCGGGAGATCGAGCACCTGTCGTTCGCCGAGGCGGTGGAGCTGCTGGCCCGCCGGGTCGGCGTAGACCTGCGCTACGAGCAGGGTGGCGCGGCGCTGCATCAGCAGCAGGGACAGCGCACCCGACTGGTCGCGGCGCATGTCGCGGCCGCAGAGTTCTACTCCGCGCAGCTGTCGGCACCGGAGGCGGCAGCGGGGCGCCGTTTCCTCGCGGAGCGCGGCTTCGACAGCGCCGCAGCAGAGACCTTCGGGGTCGGCTACGCGCCGACTGGATGGGACGTTCTGCTGCGGCATCTGCGCGACCAAGGGTTCGCCGACCGCGAGCTCATGCTGGGCGGCCTGGCCCGCGAAGGGCAGCGAGGGCCGATCGACCGGTTCCGCGGACGATTGGTGTGGCCCATCCGCGACCTCACCGGGGACGTCATCGGGTTCGGTGCGCGGAAGCTGCAGGAGGACGACCCCGCGCCGAAGTACCTCAACACCCCGGAGACGCCGATCTACAAGAAGGGCCATGTGCTCTATGCCGCCGACATGGCGAAGCGGGAGATCTCTCGCCGCCAGCAGGCGGTGATCGTGGAGGGATACACCGACGTCATGGCCTGCCACCTTGCCGGGGTGCCCACCGCGGTGGCGACCTGCGGGACATCTTTCGGCGAGGACCACATCAAGGTGCTTCGCCGGCTGCTCATGGATCAGCACGAGCTGCGCGGCGAGGTGGTGTTCACCTTCGACGGGGACGAAGCGGGGCAGCGCGCCGCCCTGCGGGCCTTCGCCGACGATCAGCGGTTCGTTGCGCAGACCTTCGTTGCCGTCCAGCCCGACGGGCTCGACCCTTGCGAGCTACGTCAGCGGGAGGGCGACGCCGCAGTCCGTGACCTGATCGCCCGGCGGGTGCCGCTGTTCGAGTTCGCCGTACGCAGCATCGTGCGCCGCCATGATCTCGAGCGACCGGAGGGGCGCACCGCCGCATTGACCGCCGCCGTGCCGGTGGTCGCGCGGATTCGGGATGGCGCGCTGCGCGACGACTACGCCCGTCAACTGGCTGGCTGGGTCGGGGTGCCCGAGCCGATGGAGGTGGTCGCTCGCGTTCGGACCGCCGGCGGGGGACCGTCGTCAGCGCCCCCTCGCCAACGCTCCGCGCGGCCACCCACGCCGGACCGGGAGGGCGGGGCGCGCCCCGCCGACGAGCGGTCGGAGCCGGGCGCGCTCAGCCGCCCCGATCCCGCCGCTCCCGACCTACACGTCGAGCGGGAGTCACTCAAGCTCGCCCTGCAGCGTCCTGCCCTCGTCGGGCCAGTCTTCGACGCCCTGGACGCGGAGGTCTTCACCGCGGCCGGCTACGCCGCAGTTCGCCGGGCGGTGGCCGCAGCTGGGGGCGTTCACTCCGCGGAGTCGGGGGAGCGGTGGGTTACCCGGGTGCTCGAGCATGCCGGGGGCGCCCCGACCCGTTCGCTGGTCACCGAGCTGGCGGTGGAGCCGCTGCGCACCGCCGACCACGACGACAGCGAGCGCTACGCCGGGGCGGTCATCGCCCGGTTGCGCGAGATGGCGACGACCCGTCGAGTGACCGAGCTGAAGTCTCGCCTCCAGCGCCTCAATCCGGTCGAGTCCACCGAGGCCTACAACCGGCTCTTCGGTGAACTCATCGCCTTGGAGCAGCACCGCCGGGTACTCCGGGACCAAGCCAGTGGAACCCGCTGATCGCCGGCCTGGCCGGTAACGGTTTGGGGGAATCTCCACGCCACCTGTGGACCGCGGCGCACACTGTCCCCGCCGGTCGACCCGTGAGCCCAACCCAGGGCACACCGCACCGGCAAGGGGGGCAGGGCCCGTCGGCGTGACCCGCCGGCGGTCGACGCCAGGGGGGATTACGAGCGAGCAGCTGTCTGCGGAGCCGACGCCGGTGACTGCAGCGGGGTACGACGGACCGGCAGCGGCCGGTGCAGGCGTGGACGACGATGACACGTCGGCCGTCGACGGAATGCGCGTCTACGTGCGCAACGTCGGCCGCGTGCCGCTCTTGAGCGCCCAGGAGGAAGTCGACCTGGCCCGCCAGGTCGAGGCCGGGGTTCTCGCAGCGGCCAAGCTGGAGGATCGCGCACTGCCCGGTGAGCTGCGCCGGGAGCTTGCCTGCATCGCCGCGGAAGGGTGCCTGGCCAAGCAGCGGCTGGTCGAGGCCAACCTGCGGCTTGTCGTCTCGGTGGCCAAGCGTTACATCGGCCGTGGCCTGCCGCTGCTCGATCTCATCCAGGAAGGCAACATCGGTCTCATCCGCGCCGTGGAGAAGTTCGACTACACCAAGGGCTACAAGTTCTCGACGTACGCCACGTGGTGGATACGGCAGGCGGTCAGCCGATCTGTCGCCGACCAGTCCCGGACCATTCGGCTACCGGTCCACGTCGCCGACATGCTGTACAAGGTGGTGCGCGCGCAGCGGCGCCTCCTTCAGGACCTAGGGCGTGCCCCGGCCGTGGCGGAGATCGCGGTAGCCGCCGGTCTCCCGGTGGACCGGGTGACGCAGTTGCTCCGCCTGGGTGTCGAGCCGGTCTCTCTCCACGTGAGTGTGGGGCAGACCTCCGACGCGGAACTGGGCGACCTCATCGAGGACACCGAGGCGCTCGACCCACTCGATGCCGTCGCCTGCTCGATGCTGCCGGCGTACCTCGACGCAGTGCTCGCCGGGCTGGAAGAGCGGGAGCGGCGCGTGGTCCAGCTACGTTTCGGACTTGCCGGAGGTGA
>JBBSMJ010000043.1:0-8137 GCA_038233235.1 Actinomycetes bacterium
CTGGTACGCGGCATCGTGCTCACCACCGAGCAGGCGCCCCCCGACCGGTGCGATGCGCTTCGCGAGGTCGCCGATGTCGTCGTGGCCGGGGAACGCCGCGTCGACGTCGTACGCGCCTGCGACGCCCTCGCCGAGCGGGGGCTGGACCGAATGCTCTGTGAGGGCGGACCGCGGCTGCTCGGCCAACTGCTCACTGCCGGACTGCTCGACGAGCTGTGCCTCACCGCCAGCCCGCTGCTCGCCGGTGGCGACGCGATCCGAGTGATCACCGGTACGGCGGGGGCTGCGGTGCGGCCCGTTCGCCTCGCGCACGCGCTCGAGGAGGACGGGTTCCTCTTCCTGCGCTATCTGCTAGGGGCGGGCGCTGCGTGACAGGATCGCCACGTGCGCCTGCCCGTCATGCCGCCCGTACGGCCGATGCTGGCCAAGTCCGTGAAGACCCTGCCGGCGCCCGACCAGGTGCCCGGCGGGCTGGTGTACGAGCCGAAATGGGACGGTTTCCGCTGCGTCATCTTCCGCGACGGGGACGAGGTGGAACTCGGCTCGCGGAAGGAACGTCCGCTGACCCGCTACTTCCCCGAGGTCGTCGCGGCGGCGCGTTCGCTCCTGCCCGAACGTTGCGTCGTCGACGGAGAAGTCCTCATCCCCCGCGGTGACCGGTTGGACTTCGAGGCGCTGCTGCAGCGCATCCACCCGGCCGACTCGCGAGTGCGCAAACTCGCCGTAGACACGCCCGCCTCCTTTGTCGCCTTCGACCTGCTGGCGGTCGACGGGGAGGCGCTGGTCGAGCAGTCATTCGACGTACGCCGGCAACGGCTGGAGGCGGCGCTCGCCGACGTGCCGCCGCCGGTGCATCTCACCCCGCTCACCGCCGACCACGCCACCGCCCTGGAGTGGTTCGACACGTTCGAGGGCGCGGGACTCGACGGCGTGGTGTGCAAACCGCGCTCGCTGCCCTACCGGCAGGACGAGCGGGTCATGCTCAAGGTCAAGCACGAACGCACCGTCGACTGCGTCGTCGCCGGGTACCGCTGGCACAAGTCGGGTCCGGTGGTCGGCTCCCTGCTGCTCGGTCTGTACGACGACACTGCGCGGCTGCAACATGTGGGCGTCGCCGCCGCCTTTCCCATGGCGAAGCGCCGCCAGCTCGTCGAAGAGCTCGCGGCGTACCGCATCGACGACAACGACGCGCACCCCTGGGCGGACTGGCGGACCGCAGCCGAGGGCGCCGACCGGCGTCCGGGGGCGCAGAGCCGGTGGAACGCCGGCAAGGACTTGTCGTGGGTGCCGTTGCGCCCGGAGCTGGTTTGCGAGGTGCGCTACGACCATATGGAGGGCACCCGTTTCCGGCACACCGCGCAGTTCAGTCGGTGGCGGCCGGACCGCGATGCCACCAGCTGCGGCTACTCCCAACTGGAGCAGCCGGTGCGCTACGACCTGGCCGAGCTGCTCGGCGCGCCACCCGGCGCGGGGAGCTGAGGCGTCGGTAGCCTCGCCGCCGTGGCCGTCGACGAGCAGATGCTGCTGAGCGCAGCTGTGCGCGGCGACCTGCGCAGCTTCGAGCACCTCGTACGCCGCCACACGCCTGCCGTCTACCGCTACTGCGCCCGGATGCTGCCGAATCGAGCTGACGCCGAGGACTGCACGCAGGAGACTTGGCTGGCGGCCTGGCGTGCGCTTCCCGGCTTCCGCGAGGACGCGGCGCTCACCACGTGGCTCTACCGCATCGCCACGAACCAGGCGCTGATGATGCTGCGTCGACGACGGGTCGACGTGCCGGTCGCTGAGCTGCCCGAGGTCTCCGACAACGGCGCCGGGGATCCCGCTCGGCACCTGCAGCGGGAGACGGAGCGGGCAGCGGTGCGGGCAGCGATCGGTCGGCTGCCGGTGCAGTACCGCGTCCCGCTGGTGCTGCGCGAATTCGAAAGCTTGCGGTACGACGAGATCGCCGGCGTGCTCGACCTCGGTGTCCCGGCGGTCAAGACCCGGCTGCACCGCGGGCGAGCGCAGCTGCTCTCCCTGCTCGACGGATCGAGCGGTAAGAATTCGGAGGATTCGTGACACACCAACCCAGCAACGGTCAACCCAGCAAGAGCGGGCCCACCAGCTGGGCGCCGGTACGGGAAGTGGCCGCCGATCCGGCACCTCCCCCTGCGGGCCTGGCCGAACGGGTCATCACAGTCCTGCGCAGTACCGTGGTGACTCGCGACTGGTGTGAGTTGCCCGGCGGCGACCACCGTGGCCGGGTCTGGGTCGCCTCCTCGGTCATCGTGGACATCGCCCGAGCGGCCGCCCAGCAGCAGCGCGGCGTCTTGACCTTGGGCGGTGAGCTTGCCGAGACGCAGCTGCGATTGGAGGTCGCGCTACCGTACGGCGTCAACTTCATCGAAAGCGCCGAGCGGCTCCGCGATCACGTCGGCGAGGTCTGCCTCCGCTTGATCGGTTTCAGTCCGAGCTCGGTGGACATCACGGTGATCGATGTCCTGCCGCCCGAGTGGGCCGCATGAAACTTTCTGCCCGGACCTGCATCCAAAGGATGAGGACCTAACACCACAGGCACGACGGAAGGGGAACAGCTGTGACACAGAGCACCAGTCCCACGACCTCAGGAAGCAGCCAGGCCACCGCGCCGAGCAGCGCCTCGCGGGGTTCCAAGGAGACCAGCAGCGAGCTGTCGAAGTCCAGCTCGGCTGGCTCGGCGCTGGAGAGCCCGCAGGGCCGCACGACCATCGCCGACTCCGTTGTCACCAAGATCGCCGGCATCGCGGCGCGCGAGGTGTCCGGAGTGCACAACCTCGGTAAGGGCGGCACGCGCGCATTCGGCGCGCTCAAGGAGCGCATCCCCGGTTCTAGCGGCCCCTCGGTGACGCAGGGCGTCTCGGTCGAGGTCGGCGAGCGTCAGGCCGCGATCGACCTCGACATCGTCGTCGAGTACGGCGTCGCCATCGCCGAGCTGGCCAAGTCGGTCCGCCGCAACGTCATCTCCTCGGTGGAGCGGATGACCGGACTCGAAGTTGTCGAGGTCAACATCTCCGTCGACGACGTGCACCTGCAGGGCGAGGACAGCGGCAGCGACGATGAGCAGCAGCAGCAAGAGCAGCAGCAGCAGCAGCAGCAGCAAGAGTCGTCGCGGGTGCAGTGAGCATGACCAGTCCGACCGGGGCGACATTGGCAGGGGCCGAACCGGACCCGGACGCCATCGCTGCGGTAGTGCGTGGCGTCAACGGCGTCGTCGATCTCAGCGGCGGAGCGATCGGCGAAGTTGCGACCTACCTACCTGGGCGCCGGGTGACCGGCGTCCAGGTAGGTGAGGACAGCATCGAGGTCCACGTCGTGGCGGAATACGGCCTGTCCGTTCTCGACGTCGCGGACCAAGTGCGCACCGCGGTGCGCGGCCTGGAACCCCAGCGCATCGTCAACGTCGCGATCGATGACGTGCGGTTGCCCGGGGAGGACTCGGCGGAACCGGACGAGCAGGACGCACCCTCGCAACAGGCATCGCCCCCTCCGGCTGGTCCGCTCAGCTACCCGTGACGGCCGTTCGGCGGGGCGATGTCGAGGAGCGTCGGCGCTTCCGCGAGTTCGTCCGTCGCCACCATCCAGACCACGGTGGTGATCCGGAAGTCTTTCGCCGAGGGCTTGCTCTCCTGCGGGGCGAGGACGCAGGCGGCGGAAGCGGCCGACTGCTCGGCGTGGTGGACGACGACGACCCCCGTCTTGATGTTCCCTTGGTGGTGGTGCATCGCCGTCGTCACTCCCGCGTCGCGCTTGCCAGGCTGCGCAGGAGATTGCGCGCCCGCGTCCGCCGGTTACACGCACGGGCCAGGGTCGCAGTGAAACGGTCAAGCTGAAAACGCTTCAACAAAGGAGAACTGACATGTCCCCCTCAATCCTCGGTCTGCTCATCGGCTCGATTCTCGCCCTCGCCGGCATGCTCGGGGGGTTCGACACGTTCCTCGTCGTCCTGCTCCTCGGGGCGGTTGGCTTCGTCGTCGGCAAGGCCATCGAAGGTGACCTCGACGTCAAGTCGATGCTCGGCGGTAGTGACCGCCAGCAGTCGTGAGCCAGGTCGCCACGGCCGACACCACCGCCCCCCTGCGTACGGGGGCTGGTGGTGAAGCCGCCGCAGGCTCCGACGCCGCCGAGCGCGGCACTACCGCCATCCAGCCGCGGGTAGTCGAGCGGATCGCGGCCGAAGCTGCGCGCGAGGTCGATCACACCGCGGGCAACCGCAAGTCTCTGCTCGGTGTGCCGGTGGGCTCCTCCGACGTACCCAAGGCCAGCGCGAAGGTGGACGGCCCGATGGCAACTGTCGACGTCAGCATGGCCGTGCACTATCCCGGCCGTGTCCGCGAGGTTGCCGATGAAGTTCGTCACCACGTCATGTCCCGCGTCGGAGAGCTCACCGGCCTCGACGTCCCCCAGGTCGACGTCGATGTCACGGCACTCGTCGCCGACGTCCCGTCCCGGGTGAGGTGAGTGGTGTGCGCGTACTGAACCGTGCTCTATCCGCCCTGGTGGCCATCGCACTGATCGCGCTGGGAGTGCTGCTCGTCGTGGAGGCGGGCGCCTGGCTGCTCAACCAGTCCACTCCCGTCTGGGTGCCCTACGACAAGGCGTACGGCAACCTGCAGCAGCAGCCATGGAGCGACGGGGCGCTCATTGCCATCGCGGTTGGCCTATTGCTGCTGGGTCTGCTAATGCTCATCGCCGGCTTCAGTCGCGGGACCAAGCCGCTTCCGCTGTCGAAGATGGACGACCAGGTGTCAGCGGAGATGGCTCCCGGTGACGTCCGGCGCGCGGTCGAAGATGCCGCCAAGGACGTGACCGGAGTGAGCAAAGCCAAGGCGAAGGTGAGCAAGGGCAAGATCGATGTCGCTGCCACAACCGGGTTGCGCGACCCTGGCGACCTCGAGGCCAAGGTCCGCGACCACGTCGGTGGGGCCGTCGAGGGGCTGACCCTGGCCCGCCAGCCGCGGGTGTCGGTTAACCTCAAGCAGTCGTCGTGAAGTCCCCCGTGTCCCTGTCCAAGCCCGCACGAGCTGTCGAGGGAGGACGGTCGTGACCGCACGCACCGACCGCAACAATCGGGTGGGCCTGTTGCTGCTCGGCCTACTACTGCTTCTCGCCGGGGCAGCTGCCATCGCCACCGGGCTCGGTCTCTTCGGGTCCCGCGTGGCGGATCAGCCGGTCGTCACCTCAAGCATCACCAACTTCCTCAGCGACTACGGCGTGTGGGTAGCCATCGCGCTGATTATCATCGGCGTGATCCTCGCGCTGATCGGGCTGCGTTGGCTGGTTTCTCAGCTGCGGGTGGAGCGGCTGGGTGAGATACAGCTGGAGCCTGACCACAGCCGCGGCGTCACCACGATGTCCCCGCGGGTGCTCACCGATGCCCTGTGCGCGGAGGTCCAGGGAATACGCGGTGTCGACAGTGCCAGCGCGCACATGGGGCGTCACCCCGACGACCCGGAGCTGAACCTCACGGTAGGGGTGAACAAGGGCGCCGACGTCGCCGCCGTACGCCGGGAGGTCGAGGGCACGGCCCTCGCCCACGCCCGCGAGGCACTTGGCCGCGACCGGTTGCGGACCATCCTGAAGGTGGAAGCGTCGTCGTCGTCAGACGACGCCCGGCAACTGAGGTAAGCAACGACGCGTGCGAAGCGGGGGCGGGTCAAGTTGGTCCATCGACCCGCCCCGCTTCGTGTGCGCTAGAGCTTGGCTAGGAGATCCTGCATCTCCTCGATCTCCGCTTGCTGATCGGCGCTGATCTTCTCGGCAAGCTCGACAGCCGCGGCGTTCTCGCCGTCGGCCACCTGAGCTTTCGCCATCTCGATGGCGCCTTGGTGGTGCTCGGTCATCTGCTGCAGGAACAGCTGGGATGCCTGGCCCCCAGGTGCGTCGGCGAGAGCTCTCATCTCGTCCGGCGACATCATGCCGGGCATGTCGTGGGCGCCGCCCATGGCCGGGACTCTGGCGTCCCACGCCTCCAAGAACTCGGTCATCTGGTCGATCTCGGGCTGCTGAGCGTCCTTGACCCGCTCGGCGAGGTCGACGACGGCTTCGTCGACGCCGTCCTTGGCGAGGACGGTCTCGCTCATCTGCACAGCTTGGGCGTGGTGCGGGATCATCATCGTCGCGAACATGACGTCCGCGTCGTTGTGCTTGGCTTCCGCCCCGCCGCCGCTGCAGGCCGCCAGCGTGAGTGCAGCGGCGAGGGCGGTCGTGATGACGGTCAGGGCGCGCGTGTGCTTGGGCAACATCGATTACTTCCTTCACTGTCGAGTTGCTGCTCGGAACGGACCTGGTGACGTGTCGGTCTAGGTCCTACTGAGGCAGAGCAGCGTCAACGACGGTGGAGGGCTCCGGCTGGCCACCGTCCTCGGCAGCGTCGCCGAGGATGTGCGGATGGCCTGCGCGCCGATTCGGCGCGACGGGCGAAGTGCGTAGAGCAGTGCGAGCCCGGCGAGGATGGCCAGGCACGTCGTGGCGACGTCGTCGCCAACGGGAGCACAGGGTCCGAGGCAATCGGCGGAGAGAGCGGCGTGGCCGCGTGGCTCGGCCGGTGCGGCCGGGTGCGCCGCTGAGTCATCCGCCGCTGAGTCGTGCGCCGCAAGAGAAACTGAACTGGGGGCGGCGGTGTGCGCGCGGTGGTCTCCCCCCGCCAGCGAGTGCATGGCGAGGAGGCCGATCGCCAGCGCCAGGACGGCCAGGCGAGTGAGCCAACGGACCTGATGTAACGGCGACTCGTCGAGACGATGGAGCACGGGAACCATCATGCCTTCCGGCGGGCGCGGGAGGGCTGCACTCGCGGCGGCTCCCCCGGCATCTTCGGGAAGTTCGGCGGATACGGCATGTCCCCCAATCCTCGATCCTGTTCGTCCCGCTCCGCCCACTCCAGCAGCGGCTCCAGCGAGTGGGCGACATCATCGATGGTGGCGTGCAGGTCCCCCAGCTCGGCGAACCTGGCCGGCATGGTAGCGATGGTGAAGTCCTCGGTGCGTACGTCGGGCAGTTCGGCCCAGGTCACCGGGGCCGACACCGGTGCCTCCCGTCGGGCGCGCACGCTGTAGGCGGAGGCAATAGTGCGGTCCCGCGCGTTCTGGTTGTAGTCGAGGAACACCTTCTCCCCGCGCTGCTCCTTCCACCAGGCGGTCGTCACCAGATCCGGGACCCGGCGCTCCACCTCGCGGGCGAGCGCGAGGGCGGCCCGGCGTACGTCGACAAACCCCCAGCGTGACTCGATCCGTACGTAGATGTGCAGGCCACGGTTGCCGGAGGTCTTCGGGAAGCCGGTGAGCCCGACCTCGTCGAGCACCTCGCGGACGAGGGGCGCCACCTCGCGGGCCTGCAGGAATCCGGTGCCCGGCTGCGGGTCGAGGTCGATGCGCAGCTCATCCGGGTGCTCGGTATCCGCCCGCCGCGCATGCCAGGGGTGGAAGTCGAGGCATCCCAGGTTGGCCGCCCAGGCGACGGCAGCAAGTTCGGTGACACACAGCGCGTCGGCATGCCGGCCCGAGGGGAAGCTCACCCGCGCGGTCTCGATCCACGGCGGCCGGTGCTCGGGGACGCGCTTCTGGTAGATCGCCTCCCCCTCCGCTCCCTCCGGGTGGCGCTTGAGGTAGGTGGGTCGCTCGTAGAGTGCGCGCACGATGCCCTCACCTACCGACAGGTAGTAGGTGAGGAGGTCTAGCTTCGTGTCGCCACGCGCCGCGAAGTACACCTTGTCCGGGTTTGTCACCTTGACGCGGTGCTCGCCGACATCGACTTCGACGTACGGAGATGGCATGCCGCGAACGCTAGCGGTCGCACCTGACGAGCACCTCGCGGTCACCAATCCGTCGCACGTTGGTCACCGTAGGGCTTGCCACCCGCCCCATAACCACTGATAGGACGTACCCATGCCTCTTCACACCCGCCGACTGGCGGCCCTCGTCACAGCCGCGGCGCTCGCCGCGACCGGCCTCGCGCTCTCCGCCCCCGCCGCCAACGCGGTCAGCCCCGACATCGTGATCAGCGAGGTGTACGGCGGCGGGGGCAACTCTGGCGCCACGCTGAAGAACGATTTCATCGAGCTCTACAACCGTGGCACCGCGACGGTCGACGTGTCGACGTGGTCCGTTCAGTACGCCTCGTC
>JBBSMJ010000044.1:0-8119 GCA_038233235.1 Actinomycetes bacterium
GTAGACGTCGCCATCCGCTTCAACTCAGCTCGCTGCGTCGCCGTCAACGACAAGGCCGGGGCAGTCATAACAGGCATGACCATATGATCCTAGGTTATATCGCAGACACGACTAGGCGCGCCGCGACCTCTCCCGCCAATTCACAGACGGACCACTAGGTGGCACTAGGTGGCGACGCCCGACAGCTCGGTAGAGCCGATCACCGGGGCGGGTGTGAGCACCCCAAGGGCCATAACCGGTCATATGGACGGGTTCCTGGACGCCCGAGACGCCCGCCCATAGCCGATGAGCGGGCGACCGGTGTCATCGTTCTGCTGGTTGCTAGACCGCCGCGGTCGCCGTCAGCAGCACCGGCCCGCTCAGCCTGGCCTCGTTCGGACGGAGATAGCGGGGGCGGGTTCAGGTGGTCAGTCAGTGCAACAGCTCGCTGAGCTTGCGTGAGGGTGTCATGAAACCGAGGGTCTTGCGGGGTCGGCTGTTGAGCCGGTGGGCGATCTCGTCCAGCTGCTCCTGAGTGACCTCTTTGAGGTTCATCCCGTGTGGCAGGTACTGGCGCAGCAGCCCGTTGGTGTTCTCGTTCGTCCCGCGTTGCCAGGGGCTTTTCGGGTCGCAGAAGTAGACCTGGACCCCGGTGTCGATGGTGAACTGCTTGTGCTTGGCCATCTCGAGCCCGCGGTCCCAGGTCAGCGACTGCTTGAGCTGCTCAGGCAGCTCCTGGACCTTCGCGGTCAACGCCGCGATGACGCAGTCGGTGGTCTTGTTGTCGAGCTTGACCAGCTGCACGAACCGGCTGCTGCGCTCCACCAGCGTCCCGACGTGGCTGTTGCCCGACCCGGAGACCATGTCGCCTTCCCAGTGGCCGGGCACCGCCCGGTCGTCGGCCTCAGCGGGTCGCTCGCTGATGTGCAGCGCGTCGACGATCTGACCCCGCCCCTGACCGCGGACGCTGATCCGGCCGGCGCGGCGGACACCACGTCCGCTGCGGAGCTCCTTGGTGAGTTCCTTGCTCAGCAGGCCCTTTGCCTGCACGAACAGCGACAGGTAGATCGTCTCGTGGGACACCCGCAGCTCCGGGTCGTCGGGAACTCCACGGTCAGCCAACCAGCGATCTGCTCCGGCGACCACTGCAGCCCGAGCCCGATCACGACGTGCTCGCGCAGCGCCGGGTTCAGCGCGAGCTTGCACGCCTTGGGTCTCGACGCCCGCTGCCACGCAGACTGATCCGCCACCGAGGGGCGGTAGCTGCGTCGGCCGCCGTTGCGGGCCAGCTCCCGCGACACCGTCGACGCCGGACGCCCCAACCTGCGGGCGATGGCCCGCACCGACAGCTGCGCTGCGACGCCGCATGCGATGTCTTCGCGCTCAGCGACCGTGAGCCGATCCGGAGCCCGTCGCCGTGTCGGTGGTCGCACCCCGCCGGTCGAGGCGATGACCTCGCGGACCACGCTGGTGTTCCTGCCGACCTGCAGACCGACCCGGCCGTGCGTCCCGCCGGCCATCACCAGATCCCAGATCTCATCCCTGTCCTGCGCCGTCATCGGTCGCGCCACCAGTGGCCTCCTGAGTCCCGACGATCATGACCTCAGACCTGGTGTTGCGCTGACCCGTTGAATCCGCCGGCACTAGACGCCTTGCAGGTAAGCACGGTTCATGGTGCGCCTCACCGGCTGTCCGTCACTTCGCATCAGCGCGCCGTGAGCCGGAGATCGGGGGCAGGACCGCGCTTCAGCGAGCCCCCCGCGGGTCGTGAGCGCCCAGATCGACCACCAGCAGCGCCACCAGTGCCAGCCACCGGAGCCTACTTCTGGCCCATCTGGTTTGGCGGTGGCCGGTTCCTGGAGCAGCGACCGCGCGCCGACGAGGAACAGTCCCCGGTGCCAGGAGCGACGATGGTGACGCCCGAACTTTCGCTTCTGGTGGCTCGCGCAGCCCTGGTGGCGGGTCGACATTGCTCTGTCAGGCGGCGGGCAGCTCTCGCAGGAACCGGACCGCGATGGGCGCGGCGGTGGCGCCGCCGGAGGTGCCGCGTTCGACGAAGACGCAGAACGCGATCCCGCCCCGGTACCCGGCGAACCAGGCGTGCACAGGCTGCCCGCGACCGGTCTCGGCCGATCCGGTCTTGCCGGACACCGGCGGCCCGGGCAGGTCGGCGGCGCTGCCGGTGCCGTTCTCGACGACAGCGCGAAGCACCGCCCGCAGGCCGGTGACGGTGCGGGCGGGTAGCGGCCGGGTGACTGGCCGGACCGTCGGGTCCAGGGTGGGCTGGCGCCAGGTGCCTGACTCGACCGCGCCGAGCGCGGTGGCCATCAGCAGCGGTGTCGCCTCGACCCGGCCCTGACCGATCGGGGCGGCCGCATCGCCAGGGCCGGTGGCGTCGGGGAACTCCCCCGGGTCCACCGCGATCGGCAGGAGCGGCTCCGGGCCGAACCCGAACAGCCGGGCGGCGTCGCGCAGCGCCCCGTCGGGCAGGCGTTCGGCGGCGGTGAGGAACGCGGTGTTGCACGACTGCGCGAACGCCCCGGCCAGGGTGGTCGGCCCGGGCCGTACCGACGCGGCGTTCCGGGTCCCGCGGTAGGAGGTCGGGCAGTCCAGTGGGCTGTCGGGGGTCAGCCCGTTGTCGAGCAGTGCGGCGGCGGTGACGACCTTGAACACCGACCCCGGCGCGTAGGAGGTGAACGCGCGTGGCTTGTCCGTCACCGGGCTGTTCGCCACCGCCCGGACCTGCCCGGTCGCGCTGTCGACCGCGACCAGCGCCGCCGGCCCGGCAACACCCGCGAGGGCCTGTTCGGCGGCGGCCTGCACGTTAAGGTCCAGCGTCGTCCGCACCGGGACCGGTGGTGCGCCCTGGTAGGTCTGCAGCTCGCGGATCTCGGCTCCGGAGGCGGCATCGGCGAGCACGACCGCGCCCTCCGCTGGCCCGGTCAGCCGTTCGTCCAGGACCCGTTCCAGGCCGCTCGCCGGGCCGCCCGGTCCTGCCGGACGGCCCAGGACGTTCGCTGCCAAGTCGGCGCTGGCGAGTCGGATCGGTCGTCCGTCGCGGTCCGCGAGCGGTGCCCGGCTCAGGCGGGACCGACGCTCCAGCCGCTGCCCGTTGCCGAGCGCAGGATGAACGGTCGGGCTGTCGAACGCCACCCGCCACCCGTCGCCGGTCTCGGTGACGCGGACCCGGCTCGTCCACGACAGCTCACCCAGCCCCGCGAGCGTGAACGTCGCCGTGTACGGAACCTCACTGCCGTCCGGCGACAGCGCTCCCGGAGCGAGGCGCCGGGCCTTCGTCTGCAGCCTCTCGTCCATACGGCGCAGGGCGTCGGCGGGCGCGTCCGCACCTGCGGTCAGCGGGTTGACGTCGTCGTACCGGCCGTCCTGCCACGCGCCGAGCCACGCAGCCGCGACAGCGGTGGCGGCCCGTCGGTCGTCCGCTGGCTCCCGTGCCCGCAGGGCAGCGTCTGCCTCGGCGGCCATCGCCGCGGCGGTGTTGCGCAGGTCGTCCGCTTGCTCCCGGGCGCGCAGGGCAGCGTCTGCTTCGGCGGCCGCCGCCGCCGTGGCGTCGCGCCGGTCGTCCGCTCGCTCGCGGGCAGCGACTGCTCCGGCGGCCGTCACCGCGACCGCGACCACCGCGACGGTCGCCACGGCAGTTCTGCGCCAAGCCCGCCGCCGCACCGCGGTCGCGTCGGTGGCAATCACCGGGGGCCCGCGGTACGGCGCTGCTCAACCGGGGACGGGTCGACCGCCGGTCCGCCCGCGACGCTGATCTGGCTGAACGCCTGGAGGACCTGCCCGGTAGCCCAGGCGAACAGCACGCTCGACCTGTCCAGCCGGCCCTCCCCGCTCCCCGGTCGGTACAGGTAGTCGACGCGGACAGCGGCTGTCCCCTCGAACGGCCCGTCCCGGCCCGCGTCGCGGGTCCAGTCCCGGGCCACGTCCTGGATCGACTGCGAGCGCCGGTACCTCTCCGGCCGGTCAGCTCTCATCAGGTGACCAGAACCATGCTGCGTTCGGGGTCCGTGGGTCGCCGCTCAACCCGTCGGGCGCCGAGGCGATGCCCCAACTGAAGACGGAGGTGCCGGTGGACGCCAGCGCCCCGCCAGGCATTGGAAGCGGTCCCGGCGGGGGCCCGGAGGAGGACCACGTCCCGGTGGTCGGGTCGAGGATCTGCAGCGGGTGCTCAGGGTTCCCCACACGGACGACGACACGGCCGTCGTCGAGGCGCACTCCGTCGAAGTAACCGGGGGCGACGCTGGTGTCAGGGTTGGCGATGGTGCGCCACCGGTCAGCCCGAAGGTCATAAGCGTATGTAGCCGCCGCTCCCCGACCACCCTGTGACGTGAGGATGACCTCGGCGCCGGTCCAGATCGGCGACAGGTAGAGCCATCCGTTCAGCTGACCGGCGGGTGGGCTGCTCACCCGCCAGCTGCCTCGGTCGGGAGAGAACAGGAACAGCCGGTTCTCAAGCGGACCGCCGCTGGCCGGGATCACGGAGCCTTGGACGGCCAGTTCCTGGCCGGTCCACACGGCCTGGCCCGCAGATGCTGCGCCCTCGACCGAGTTGACCGGGATGGGGCTCCAACGATCGATCACCGGGTCGTAGAGCGCCCCGGGCGGGGTGGCTTCCGGCTGCCAGTAGACCAGCTGACGTCCGGTCCAGGCGACGCTGCTGGGTGACCGGGTGGACGGCGGCAGCGGCAGCGTGCGCCAGGTGTTCGCGACGGGGTTGAAGGCGTGGACGGTGGTGATCTCGTCGAGGCCGATCCCCTCGGTGGCGAACGTGACCAGCTCCTGACAGGTCCAGACTGCGTGGAGAACGCGACCGCCCGTGGGACGGGGGGGGATCGTCCGCCACTTCTCGGTGGATGGGTTGAACGCGGCGCCGTCGTTGATGGCCCGGTACTGGTCGATGATGAGACCGCCGACGACGATCAGCTCGGTGCCGGTCCAGACTGCCTTCGGCTCGCCTCGGGTGGCGAGCGGACCGGCCGGTATCGCCCGCCACCCGCCGGTCGTCGGAGGCGGGAGGGGCGCCTTGGCCGTGCTCGCCGTCTTGTCGCAGGCCATGGCACCAGCGGCTGAGTTGCGGACGGCGGGGTCGTCGCCGGTCAGACCGATCGTGGCCAGGGCGAGCAGCGGGAGCACCGCGGCGGCGGCGAGGAGCAGGACGTGTCGCCGGCCACGTCGGAAGCGGCGGGGGCCGCCCCGGAAAGGGACTTGGGGAGTGCCATGGTTCCCCGCCGGCTGAGGGTTGCGGGCTGGGGCCTCAGGGGCCAGGACGTCGGGAAGGCTGGTCAGGCTGGAGCGGCGGAGCTGGCCGATCCAGTTGCCCAGTGACGTGGGCCGCAAGGCGGGATCGGTGTCGAGCATGGCCATGAGAAGCTCGACGGTGTCGGGGCAGGCGGCCAGGGCGGGTATGGCAGACAGTGTCGAGCGGATGGTCGCCGGGTCGTGGTCCGTTGGCGGTTCGGCGCCGGTGAGGACGAAATAGGCGACCGCGCCGAGGCTGTAGCGGTCGGTGGCGGGGGTGTAGGTGCCGGACTCGGTGGCCTCGGGAGGGAGGTAGCCGGGGGTTCCGGTGATCCCGGACGTGCGGTGTCCCGCGGGCAAACCCCGGGTCAGGCCGAAGTCGACCAGCACCGAGCCTTCATCGGTGACCAGGATGTTGGAGGGCTTGACGTCACGGTGCACGACCGGGACGCCGCCCGTGGCCCGACCGGAGTGCATGAGGTCGAGGGCGACGGCAACGCCGAGCAGCAGCTTGAGGGCGTCGAGAGGGTCACGGTCGGCCCGCCGACGCACCCACTCGTCGAGCGGCTCCCCGTCCACCCAGTTCATGACCAGGTAAAGGGTCCGGTTACCGGCCGCCTCGCCTGGACTGTGCGGAAGAGGGCCCATGAACCCGTCCCGCACTCGCACCACCCCCGGCACCTGGAGGGAGCGGAGGAGCTCGACCTGCTCCGACCAGCGGGCATGCCACTGGTCGACTTGGGACAGGAACCGGGGCTGGAGCATCTTGATGGCGACATCGAGCTCGAGCCCGGTGCCGGTGGTGATCGAGCCCCGGTAGAGGATGCCCTCGGCCCCGCTGGCGACGGCGGCGCCGAG
This sequence comes from Actinomycetes bacterium, assembly GCA_038233235.1. GTDB lineage: Bacteria > Actinomycetota > Actinomycetes > JBBSMJ01 > JBBSMJ01 > JBBSMJ01. Next base: position 6,094 of record JBBSMJ010000044.1, read on the forward strand.
GACGTAGCGGTCGGGGTCACCGTCGGGCCCGACGCGGAAACCTGACTTCGGCTGGCTGGTCATCGGCGTGCTGGGAGTCGTCTTAGGTCGGCCGGGGATAGTAGGCCGTGTTTGATGAGGTGATCGGCCATGTCGAAGTTGGCCTGTTGGCCCTCAAAGAACAAGCCGTCGGCGGCGAGGCGCTCCTTGAGCCGCTCGATCTGCTTGCGTACCGCCGTCTTGGTCCAGGATGGCCCGAGCAAGTCGGCAGCCTGCTGGTAGGTGAGGGGCCGGGCGTGACGTCGGGGGAATTCCTCCAGGTACCGCGATAGCAGGGCCACGACCGCGTCGCGGTTTCGGTCGCTCAGGGTGACCCTGCCGATGATCGTGCCCGACGACGCCTGCGTGCAATCGAAACGAACGAGGTCCGCCTTCGGTACGACCACCTCCAGGCGGTGGGTGTAGATCACACCAGGCACCAGGATGCTCAAGCCGGCGACGCTGACCGCCTGCCACTGGCCGCAGTCGAGGTGCTGCGGCTGGCTCCCGCCGCCGTAGTTGATGAGGAGCGGTCGTTTGCCGCTCCGGTTCACCACCCACCACAGGCCCCACGCCCACTCTACCGACCCGGCCACCGCCGAGATGCCCATGTCCCTCGCATCCAGGCCCACCACATCCGCAGAACCCACCCGTCCGAACACGAACGGCCGCTCGGGCGAAAGCGGGAACTCCTCCTTGCCTACGAGCACCGCGGCCCCGAACACCATTTTTTCCAACTCCCTCGCTCACTGCCCGCGTCAGCCAGCCCCGCGTTCCAGGTGAATAGGTAAAGGCCACTGCCGACAGACTGCGCTCGTCGCCGCAAGAGTTCAAGGGGAGCCCTCCCCTTGATGGACCGGCAGGGACCCGGTCCTTGGGACCAGCGGATGTCCCTCCCGAGGCGCAACTCGGTCTGCGGGGCTCCCGGCCCAAGAACCGGGCACCTCCATACCGTCTAGTTCGCCCCGAAAAAGTAGGCGCTGACTGGGCAGGCGGCCACCGTCCGACCGGGTGACGCCGTCATACGCCTAGGCGGCGATGAGTTCCTCGTAGTCTGCCAAGTCGCGGACCAGCAGGCGAAGGAAGTCCTTGCCCGCCTCGCCGAGCGGCTTGAGCGTGAAGTGGCCCGGCCGATCCCCTTCCGCGGCGAGCAGCTCGTCGTGGGGAGCAGCTGCGGAATCGCCGTCGGGCGGCCGGCCAGTCAATTGAGGACCTCGTGGATGCGGCGGACCGCGCCATGTACCGGCAGAAGCGCACCCGCCCGACCTAAACGTAACCAAGGTGCGTGCCGTTCCTCATGGTCACCGGCCAGTTGATCGCACCCGCCAGATGGCAGTCCGTTCCGACCAGCGGTGGCTGCGGACTGGCAGGCCGGACGCGAGCGGGTGGCCACACCTGGTTGCGCATGGCAGAGACCCCGGCACAGTGAACGGTGCCGGGGTCTCTGATCTCGTAGCCGGGGCACTTCGCGGGTCTGCGGTCGCAGCGTTGGCGCGGCGTCAATATGAGCGTGTTCTGGACTGTTGCAGGGACATCTCCACCCCTTCCGGCAGCAGGGTGCCACCCAGTACTGACCACGCACGCGCCGCCAGCCGGCGGGCGTGAGGATGCTGGGCGCCTTGGCGGCAAGCCGGCCGGGACGCTCACCAGCCCGGGTACTTGGCCCACCAGGTCGGGTCGAGCGCCTCGCCGTAGTCGCTGCCGCTCGGGTGGGCGGTGGCCTCCAGCAGGGCGTCCCGGGCGAGCCGGTCGGCCACCCAGCCGACGTCAAGTCGGGAGAGCCAGGACTGCGGTAGCGCGCTGATGCCGCGCGCCGCGCCGTGGAGGGCACCGGCCACGGTAGTGGCCCCCCGCCCGTGCGGAGCTGCGCTGAGGAGCGCTGTGCTGAGGTCAGTGGCGAAGTAGTGCGCGTGCGCCCCGTGGAACAGGGCGTGCGCGGCAGTGCCAGGCGGCGCCGTCGACGCGGCCTCGACCGTTGCGGACAGCGCTTGGATGTCGTCGTACATCA
>JBBSMJ010000045.1:0-8117 GCA_038233235.1 Actinomycetes bacterium
CGGGCCGACCGGTCTTGGCCAGCGACTCACGCCGCGACCACGCTTTGACGAACGCTTCCTGCACGACGTCTTCCGCCTCCGCCAGATCTCCGGTCATCGCGTAGAGATGACCAACCAGGCGCCCGGCGCAGGCCGCGTAGAACTGGTCGAACTCCTCCTGGGTCACGCGGCCTCCCTCGCCCCTCACTTCACGTACGCATACCGCTGCCGGTCAGGTTGCATCACCGGCCAGCTGGGTGGGAGTTTCTCTCACGGCGCTGCCTCCCGAGGATCTACCCCGACCGGTGTCACGATGACCGGCAATGACTGTCCTTCTCACCCGCCCCGACGAGCCGCCGGGCGCCCCCACTTCCGGCCGGTCGCTTGCCGTGAACGGACTGGTGGCGGCGGCGGCCGCGGCGAGCGCCGGCCTGCTGCTGATCGGCGTACCGGTGGTGGTTGCCTGGGCGACCGCCCTGCACTCCGGCGCGGCGGTCGACGACGCGCTGCGGGTGGCTCTGCAGGTGTGGCTGAACGCCCACCACACCGGCCTCGCGGTACCCACTGGGCACGTGGGCATGGCCCCGCTCGGGCTCACGCTGCTCACTCTGCTGCTCACCGCACAGGCCGGCGGTTGGGTCGCGCGGGCGCATGGGGTCAGCGCGGAGCGCCCGGCGTCCCCCTTGACGCTGGCCGCCTGCGTGGGTGCGGTCGCCGCCCCGTACGCCGTACTCACCGGCCTCGCCGCTGAGCTGGGAGCGACCACGCTGGTGCGCCCGGTCGTGTGGCAGGCGTTCGTCGGCGGGGGGGTCGTGGCGTTGGTGGGTGCGCTGTACGGCGCCGCGCGTGCGGGCTCGCCCGGGCCACTGCTGACCGGACTGCCGGTACCTGGGCCGCCGTTGACCGGGCTGGCGCACGCGGCGACGCTCGCGCGTGCGACCGTGGGTGGGCTCGCTGTGCTGCTCACGGGCGGCGCCCTGGTGGTGGCCGGCGCGCTGCTGGCCGATGTCGAGGGGGCCGCCGCGACCTGGCGTGCGGTGGCACCCGGGCGAAGCGGCGGGGCGCTCCTGCTGCTGCTCTGCGTGGTGATGCTGCCGAACGCCGTCGTGTGGGGGGCGGCGTACACCCTCGGCCCCGGCTTCGCGGTCGGCGCCGGTACGTCGGTCGCCCCCGCCGGTGCCCAGCTCGGTGACCTGCCGGCGCTTCCGCTGCTCGCCGCCCTGCCGGGAGGCGGGTCCGCTCCATGGTGGGCCGTGGGGTGCTACGCGGTGCCGCTGGCCGCCGGCGCGCTGAGCGGGTTGCTCGTCTCCAGAGGTGTAGGGCCCACCGCGAGCCTTCGTGCCGTCCTCGGCTGGGCGCTCGCGTCCGGGGCAAGCGTCGGCGTGGGGATGGCGGTGCTCGCGTGGGTGTCCGGCGGACCCGTGGCGGGGGAGCAGCTCTCCGCGGTCGGGCCGTCGCCCTGGCAGACCGGGGTAGCCGCCGCGGTCGAGCTCGGCCTGGTCGCCGCGGTGGCCGCCTGGCTGCACCGTCGCAAGGGATAATCTGCCGCGACACCGGGGAAGGCGGGTCATGAGCACTCCAGGGTGGCCACCGCAGGACGGCGGCGAGCAGGAGCGCGGCGAGTCCTCTGGTTACGGTCAGGGCCAGGGCTACGGCCAGGACCAAAGCCAAAGCCAGGGCCAGGGCCAGGGCCAGGGCTACGGTCAGAGTCAGCCAGCGCCGTACGGCCCGCCGCCGCAGGGCGGCTACCCCGGGCAGTACCCGTACGGAGGCTACGGACCACCTGCTCCGACACGCACCAACGGCATGGCCATCGCGTCGATGGTGCTGGGCATCCTCTGGATTTATTGGGTGGGCAGCATCCTCGCGCTCATCTTCGGCTACATCGCCCGGCGGCAGATTCGCGAGCGGAGCGACAGCGGTGACGGCATGGCGGTGGCCGGGATCGTCCTCGGCTGGATAGGCATCGGCATCCTCGCCCTCGTGGCGTTGCTGGCAGTCGGCGTGTTGAGTGCCTCCCCCAGCGGGCTGTGAGGTTGGCTGGGCGGCCCACGGCCGTCAGCTGTCGCGCGCGGCTGAGCGCGCCGCCTCCTGACTAGCTGGGGAGTGGGCTCACCCCGAGGCGATCGGCAAGGGAATCGCGAAACTCCCGTTCGCAGTCCTGTGCAGCGATCATGGTGTTGGCGCCCGACTGACAGCTCTGATAGGTGCGCAGCTCGGTCCAGAACACCGCGATGAACACCAGCACGCTCGCGGCCAGCGCCACCCCGGCACCACCGGCGATCACCGCCGCCGCCGCGCCAGGTGCGTGGGTGCCCTCCCGGCGGGCGAGTCTTCTGACCCGCAGGCCGCGGACGATGCCGGCGATGCTGAGCACCAGGCCGACCGGGACCAGCGGCAGCGCCAGCGCCGCTCCCGCCACCGACAACAACAAGGCGGCGATGCCACCACGCTGCGGCGGCTTGTGCAGTGTCGGCGCCCCGTCCGGCGGCGACTGCGGCGCGTAGGGGTCGCGCTCATCGGACTCGGCCACGACTCTCCTCTCCACCGCTTCCCTGTCCACCGCTTCCCTGTCCACCGCTTCCCTGTCCACCACCGCTTCTGGGTGCCGAGGGGTCGGTCCCGTCCGCAACCGCTGCCATCGGCTCACTTCGCTATCGTGTCCGACCCCCGCCCGACGGAAGCTCACCGCGGGTCCCGTGTGCCAGCACTATGTACGGCAGTGCCCTCTCCTGTCGTCGAACTGAGGCAAACATGCCGAGAACGGCGAGGCTCGTCGTGCTGGTCTCCGGCACGGGTACCAACCTGCAGGCGCTGCTGGACGTCTCGCGTGATCCGGCGTACGGCGCAGCTGTGGTGGCTGTCGGTGCCGACCGCGCCGGGGTCGCTGCCCTGGACCGGGCGGCCGCGGCCGGCGTGCCGACTTTTCTCGTGGCGGCGGGCGACCATGCAGATCGCGCCGGCTGGGACGCCGCCCTCACGTCAGCGGTCGCCGCCCATGCGCCCGACCTGGTGGTGTGCGCCGGCTTCCTGCGCATCCTTGGGCCGGCGTTCCTGCGTCGTTTCGGTGGGCGGGTGGTCAACACCCATCCCGCGCTGCTGCCCGCGTTTCCCGGCGCACAACCGGTCCGCGACGCCCTCTCCTACGGCACCAAGGTCACCGGCGTCACGGTGCACCTCGTCGACGAAGGGGTCGACACCGGCCCGGTGATCGCCCAGGCGGCGGTCCCCGTCGTCGCCGGGGACGACGAGCAGCACCTACACGAGCGGATCAAGACTGTCGAGCACGTGCTGCTCGTCGACGTCGTCGGCCGAATGGTCCGCGACGGGTGGTCCGTCGACGGCCGGGAGGTACACATCTCGTGAGCACCCTGGCGCTGCGGCGCGCGCTGATCAGCGTCAGCGACAAGAGCGGGTTGGTCGAGCTGGCCCGCGGCCTGCATGACGCGGGTGTCGACCTGGTGTCCACCGGCTCCACGGCGGCCGCCATCGCGACGGCCGGCGTACCGATCACGGAAGTCAGCGCGGTCACCGGTTTCCCGGAGTCGCTGGACGGTCGGGTGAAGACTCTGCACCCCGCGGTGCACGCCGGGATCCTTGCCGACCGCCGGCGCCCGGAGCACGCGGCACAGCTCCGCACACTCGACATCGCCGCCTTCGATCTCGTCGTCGTCAACCTGTATCCGTTCCGGGAAACCGTCCGCGGCGGTGCCGATGCGGAGGAGTGCGTCGAGCACATCGATATCGGTGGGCCGGCGATGGTGCGCTCCGCCGCGAAGAACCACGCCAACGTCGCGGTCGTCGTCGACCCGGCGCGCTACTCCGAGGTGCTCACCGCGGCGCACGGTCAGGGGTTCACCCTCGACGAGCGACAACGGCTGGCGGGCGAAGCGTTCGCGCACACCGCGGCGTACGACGTCGCCGTTGCTGAATGGTTCGCCCGCGAGCTCACACCGGACGCGGCGCCGGGCGCGGAGCGGGAGTGGCCGGCTTTCGCCGGCCTGGCGCTGCGACTGGATCGGCCGCTGCGTTACGGCGAGAACCCGCATCAGCCGGCTGCGCTGTACGTCGGCGACAACGGCCCGGCAGGTCTTGCGCAGGCGGTTCAGCTGCACGGCAAGGACATGAGTTACAACAACTATGTCGATGCGGACGCGGCCCGCCGCGCCGCCTACGACCACTCCGACCCTTGCGTCGCCGTCATCAAGCACGCGAACCCGTGCGGCATCGCCGTCGGCGAAGACGTCGCGGATGCACAGCGCAAGGCGCACGCCTGCGACCCGATCTCGGCGTTCGGCGGAGTAATCGCCGTCAACCGTCCGGTCACCGCGGAGCTGGCGCAGCAGATCGCCGAGGTGTTCACCGAGGCAGTCGTCGCTCCGGCGTACGACGCGGCCGCGCTCGACCTGCTCAGCGCGAAGAAGAACCTGCGGTTGCTGCGCTGCCCTCCACCGCAGGGTGGGCGGACGACGGAGTGGCGGGCGATCACCGGGGGGGTGCTGGCACAGCAAGCGGACCGGCTGGACGCGCCCGGTGACGATCCGGCGAGCTGGCGACTGGCCGTCGGCGAGCCGGTCGACGCGGCGACGCTGGCCGACCTGGTCTTCGCCTGGCGCTGCGTGCGGGCAGTCAAGTCCAACGCCATCGTCCTCGCCCACGACGGGGCCACGGTGGGCATCGGGATGGGCCAGGTCAACCGAGTCGACGCCGCGCGTCTCGCGGTCGCCCGCGCCGGGGACCGCGCGCCGGGTGCGGTGGTCGCCAGCGACGCGTTCTTCCCCTTCCCCGACGGCCTGCAGGTGCTGCTCGACGCGGGGGTGCGGGCGGTCGTGCAGCCCGGCGGGTCGCTGCGCGACGAGGAGGTACTCGCGGTGGCGCGGGATGCCGGCGTACCGACCTACCTCACCAGCACCCGGCACTTCTGGCACTGACCGCCGTGCCAGACTGCCGGCTCGTGACGGCACGCATCCTCGACGGCAAGACTGCGGCAGCCGAGATCAGAGCCGACTTGACCCGGCGCGTGGCGGCGCTGCGCGAGCGCGGCGTTGTCCCCGGACTCGGCACCGTACTGGTGGGCGACGACCCTGGTTCCCGCTCGTATGTCGCCGGCAAGCACCGGGACTGCGCGGAGGTGGGCATTGCGAGCATCCGCCGTGACCTGCCGAAAACGGCCAGCCAGGACGACGTCGCCGCCGTCGTACGGGAGCTGAACGACGACCCCGCGTGCACCGGATACATCGTGCAGCTGCCGCTGCCGCGCGGTCTGGACGAGGGCGCCGTGCTCGAACTCGTGGACCCGGCCAAGGACGCGGACGGGCTGCACCCGACCAACCTGGGTCGGCTGGTGCTCGGCCTGCCCGGCCCGCTGCCGTGCACGCCGCGAGGCATCGTCGAGCTGTTGCGCCGCCACGACGTACCGCTCGAGGGTGCGGAGACCGTCATCGTCGGACGTGGCGTGACCGTTGGCCGGCCGCTCGGCCTGCTGCTCACCCGGCGCAGCGAAAACGCGACAGTGACCTTGTGTCACACCCGCACGAAGGATCTGGCCGCTCATCTACGCCGGGCGGACATCGTGGTGGCCGCCGCAGGCGTGCCCGGCATGCTCTCGGCAGACATGGTCCGCCCGGGCGCCGTGGTCGTCGACGTCGGGATCACCCGCACCGACGCCGGTCTTCGCGGTGACGTCGACGCGAGTGTTCACGAGGTCGCCGAGTGGCTCGCTCCCGTTCCCGGGGGAGTGGGGCCGATGACGCGGGCCATGTTGCTCAGCAACGTCGTCGAGGCCGCCGAGTCGGCCGTCGGCTGAGACGGAAGGACACTGCCATGCCGGACATGTCCGCACCCGGTGGGGTGGGGCGCGACCGTCGCGTTCGGGAGTGGCCGATCCTTCTCGTCCTTACTGTGGCGTCCACTGGGCTGGTCATCGCGGCGCTCGCGGACTTCCGTACCGGCTCATTGGTGGTCGCCATTGCGCTGCTGCTGGCGTCGGCGCTGCGGATTGTGCTCCCCCAGCGCGACGCGGGGCTTCTCGCGGTCCGGCGGAGGTGGGTGGACGTCCTCACCCTCGGCCTGCTGGGGACAGCGCTCGGGATCCTGGCGTTCGTCGTACCTGAGTGAGCACTCCGCGACGGCGGGTCGGGAGCCAAGAGTCGGGTCGATACTCTCGGGGTCGGTCGAGGCCGGCCACGAGTGGGCAACGAAGGCAACCGCATGGGTGAGGAGCCATCAGTCATGACGCGCAAGGGGAAGGTCACAGTCGTCGGAGCCGGTTTCTACGGCTCGACGACGGCCCAAAGACTGGCCGAGTACGACGTCTTCGAGACCGTAGTGCTCACCGACATCGTGGAGGGTCGGCCCGAGGGGCTCGCGCTCGACATGAACCAGTCGAGGCCGGTCGAGGGCTTCGAGACCGCAGTGGTCGGAAAAACCACCGGCAAGGGCGGTGAAGGCTACGAAGCGATCGGCGGGTCCGACATCGTCGTCATTACCGCCGGCCTGCCGCGCAAGCCGGGCATGAGCCGGATGGATCTCCTCGAAACCAACGCGAAGATCGTGCGCGAGGTCGCCGAGAACGTCGCCAAGCACGCTCCCGAGGCCGTCGTCATCGTGGTGTCCAACCCGCTGGACGAGATGACCGCGTTGGCGCGCATCGCTACCGGCTTCCCCCCGGAGCGCGTCATGGGACAGGCCGGGATGCTCGACACCGCCCGCTTTACCAACTTCGTCGCCGCGGAGTTAGGCGTCCCGGTGGGCGCGGTGCAGACCCTCACGCTCGGGTCTCACGGCGACACCATGGTGCCGGTGCCCTCGCGGTGCACGGTCGAGGTCGATGGCGTACGCAAGCCGCTTGCCGAGCTGCTGCCGGCGGACCGCGTCGAGGACATCGTCACTCGCACCCGCAACGGTGGAGCCGAGGTCGTCGCCCTGCTGAAGACCGGCTCGGCCTACTACGCCCCGTCCGCGGCCGCCGCTCGCATGACGCGCGCCGTCGCCGAGGACAGCGGTGCCGTCCTGCCGGTGTGCGCCTGGGTCGACGGCCAGTACGGCATCTCCGAGGTCTACCTGGGTGTCGAAGCGGAGATCGGCGCTGCCGGCGTACGCCGGGTCGTCGAGACCGAGCTGGCCGAGGACGAGCTCGCGAGTCTGCAGGAAGCCGCCGAGGCGGTGCGCGCCAAACAGGCCGACGTCCAGTCCATGTGACCCGGAGGGCATAACCCGACCATGCCGAAGATCAAGGTGGCCAACCCCGTTGTCGAACTCGACGGCGACGAGATGACCCGCATCATCTGGTCGTTCATCAAGGAGCAGCTGATCCTGCCCTACGTCGACGTCGACCTGCGCTACTACGACCTGGGCATCGAGAGCCGCGATGCCACCGACGACCAGGTCACCGTCGACGCCGCGCACGCCATCGCCGAACACGGAGTAGGGGTGAAGTGCGCGACCATCACCCCGGATGAGGCCCGGGTGCAGGAGTTCGGCTTGAAGAAGATGTGGCGCTCACCGAACGGGACCATCCGCAACATCCTCGGCGGCGTCATCTTCCGCGAGCCGATCGTCATCAGCAACATCCCCCGGCTGGTCCCCGGCTGGACCAAGCCCATCGTCATCGGCCGCCACGCCCACGGCGACCAGTACCGCGCCACGGACTTCGTCGTACCAGGCCCTGGCACGGTGACCATCACCTACACGCCGGCCGACGGCGGTAAGCCGATGGAGATGGAGGTGGCCAACTTCCCCGGCGGCGGCGTCGCGGTGGGGATGTACAACTACGACGACTCGATCCGCGACTTCGCCCGCGCCTCTTTCCGCTACGGGCTGGAGCGCGACTACCCGGTCTACCTGTCGACGAAGAACACGATCCTCAAGGCGTACGACGGGCGTTTCAAGGACCTCTTCCAGGAGGTCTTCGACGCGGAGTTCGCCGAAGACTTCGCTGCCGCCGACCTGACCTACGAACACCGGCTCATCGACGACATGGTGGCCGCCGCGCTGAAGTGGGAGGGCGGCTACATCTGGGCCTGCAAGAACTACGACGGTGACGTGCAGTCCGACACCGTGGCGCAGGGCTTCGGCTCCCTCGGGCTGATGACCTCGGTGCTCATGACGCCGGACGGCACCATCGAGGCGGAGGCGGC
>JBBSMJ010000046.1:0-8040 GCA_038233235.1 Actinomycetes bacterium
CTGCCCTGACAGCGTGGGACCTCGAGGAGGGCGCGTACGTCGAGGTGGCGCACGTGTGGAGAGAAAACACCTGGCGGGCCGAACGGCCGTACCTGGTAGATGTCTGTCCGCATGACCTGGTGGTCGACCGGCACGGCTGAGGGGTCCACGCCACCGTCGTCCGCCGCGAACGCGCGCCCCGATGCGTCTTCACGGTGCCTTCGCTGAGGAACTGAACGTGGCCTCACGCGTGCTTCAGGAGGGCGGTAGGCGGCGGGTGACGCGGATCTTGGACTGCTGGTGGGGGAGCTCCTCCCAGTCGTCCATGAACCGGGCGTCCAGCCCGTGCCGGTCGGCCAGCGCCAGCAGCGTCTCGGTGCGGTAGTAGAAGTCTTCCCGCAGCACCTGGTGCTCTTCTCCTTCCGTACGGTCGAACGTGAAGTCGAACCAGCCGTCCGGCGCGAGCACCCGTCCGACATGGGCCAGGCACTCGTCGATGACCGACAGCGGTGAGTGCGAGAAGACGCTGTGCGCGTGGGCCACGTCGACGAACTCGTCAGGGAGAAAATCGAGCCGCAAGTCGCGGACCGGCGTGAGATGCGGCAGCTTGGCCTGCAGCCCGTAGCGCACCATCGTGTCCTGCGCAGCGAAGAGGATGTCGGGAGAGATGTCGAGCCCGTAGTAGTGCCCGGGTTCGAGGTAGTCGATGAACAGCCGGCCAGCGCGCAGGTTGCCGCACCCGATCTCCAGCATTCGATGGTCGGGCCGCAGGCCGTGCTTCTTCAGGTAGTCGAATTGCATCTTTCCCAGCGCCAGCCATCGGTCGTGCCGCTTGCTGCCGACGGCCGCTTCAGGGCTGCGCGCGGCGTCCGACCGCATGACCCCCCGGTAGTAGCGCACGTGGTCACCGCGCGCCTGCACGCGCAGCCAGGTGTCGCGTGCCAGCCGGGTGAGGTGCGGCGCCACCTTGTCCGGGTTTCGTACGGCGTACTTCGCCTGGTAGATCAGGCTGGACCGCTTGGCCGCCACGGTTCCTCCCTCCGCGGTGCCCTCCGCCGCATCCGCCGCCGTCACTGTAGGGGAGCGGCTCAGCCGCCCGACCGGTTCGCGGCGCTCGGGTTGGAGCGGGGAAGCGCGAACAGCACCAGGACGAGCGCGACGGCGAACACCCCGGCCTCGTACGCCAACGCTCGCTGGTACGCCGCAGTGAACCCGTCCGGGCCCAACTGGTCCGCCCCGCCTGACGGGAGGGCGAGCACGATGCCTATAGCGGCAACGCCCAACGCGCCGCCGACCCGCTGGGCGGTGGCGAACACGCCGCTGGCCGACCCTGCCCCGGCGGAGCGAATGCCTGCCAGGACGACGTTGGTCAGCGGCGCCACGAACAGCCCGAGGCCGGTCCCGGCCACGATCAGCACCGGCCACACCTGCCACGACTGGAGGTCCGGCCCGACCACGTGGACCACGCCGAGCAGTGCGAGCATGCCGCCGACGAGTATGGACGCACCAACTGCCAGCACCCCGGTGCCCAGCCGGCGGGTCACCCGGTCCGACACCGCCGAGGCGACCCCGGAGCCAACGGCAAACGGGAACGTCGTCAGTCCGGACGCCAGCGCACTGAATCCCAGCCCGACCTGGAGATAGAGGGACAGGGAGAAGAAGAATGCCGGTACGCCGAGGAAGAAGACGAGCGTGACGACCAGTCCGACGGTGAATGCGCGGTCGTCGAACAGCGTCATGCGCAGCAGTGGCGAGTCGTCGCGTTCGGTGCGCCGGCGTTCGTACGTCGTGAACCACGCCAGCACTGCAACGGCGGCCAGCAGCAGCGCCGCCACCCACAGCGGCCACCCCAGCTCCCGCCCGACGGTGAGCGGGAAGACGAGTAGGCCGACGCCGAGGGTGATCAGGATCGCGCCGGGTACGTCGAGGCGCTCGGCGCGGGGCGCCTTCGACTCGCCTAGCTTCCACCACGCCCCGGCCAGCGCGGCCAGCCCGACCGGCACGTTGACGTAGAAGATCGCCCGCCAATCCGTCCCGAAGAGGTCGAGCGCGATGAGCACCCCGCCCAGCAGCGGACCGACGACGGTGGCCACGCCGATGACCGCACCCACCGCGCCAAAGGCGCGGCCGCGTTGCTCGGGGGGGAACGTCACCTGGATGATCGACAGCACCTGCGGGAACATCGCCCCGGCGAACAACCCCTGCACGAAGCGCGCCGCGATGAGCACCACCGCGCTCGGCGCGGCTCCGCACACGACCGAAGACAGCACGAAGCCGGCCATGCCGATGACGAACAGCCGGCGCCGTCCGTACAGGTCGCCGAGCCGGCCCGCGGTGATCAGCGTCGAGGCGAACGCGAGCTGGTAGAGCACGAGCACCAACTGGACCTCGGCGTACGACGCGGACAGCTCGCGGCGGATCGACGGGATCGCGACGTTGACGATGCTCACGTCGACGAGCTGCATGAAGGTCGCCGTCACGACGATCGCCAGCACGACCCACGGGTTGCCGGTCCTTCTCGTCCGCGAGGTGTCGGCGGGGGCGCCCGGCGCCTCGTACGGCATATGCGCACCCTCTCAGGCGTCGTGTCATCCCGCTGGGGCAGGATGCTGGCAGCGCAGCAGACGGGAGACGCTCATGTCCACGAACAGCTTCGACGCCCGCCAGTCCCTGGCGGTGGGTGACCGCGCCTACGACATCTACCGGCTCGACGCCGTCGACGGCGCCGACCGCTTGCCCTTCAGCCTCAAGGTGCTGCTGGAGAACCTGTTGCGTGCCGAGGACGGTGCCAACATCACCGCCGACGACGTACGCGCGTTGGCAGCGTGGGATGCGCAGGCCGAGCCGAGCACGGAGATCCAGTTCACCCCCGCGCGGGTGCTCATGCAGGACTTCACCGGCGTACCGGCCGTCGTGGACCTGGCGACCATGCGGGAGGCGATGCGCGACCTGGGCGGTGACCCAGCGGCGATCAACCCGCTAGCGCCCGCGGAGCTGGTCATCGACCACTCGGTGGTCGCCGACGTGTTCGGCTCCCCGGACGCCTTCGAACGCAACGTCGACCTCGAGTACGAGCGCAACCGGGAGCGCTACCAGTTCCTGCGGTGGGGGCAGAGCGCGTTTGACCAGTTCAAGGTCGTACCACCGGGCACCGGCATCGTGCACCAGGTCAACATCGAATACCTCGCCCGGGTGATCTTCGAGCGCGACGGGACCGCCTACCCCGACACGCTGGTCGGTACGGATTCGCACACCACGATGGTCAACGGTCTCGGCGTCCTCGGCTGGGGCGTCGGCGGCATCGAGGCGGAGGCGGCCATGCTCGGCCAGCCGGTGTCGATGCTCATCCCGCGGGTGGTCGGCGTCAAGCTGGCCGGCGAGCTGCCGGAGGGTGCCACCGCCACCGACCTGGTGCTCACCATCACCGAGATGCTGCGCCGGCACGGGGTGGTGGGGAAGTTCGTGGAGTTCTACGGCTCCGGCGTCGGCGCGGTGCCGCTGGCCAACCGGGCGACGATCGGCAACATGAGCCCGGAGTACGGCTCCACCTGCGCCATCTTCCCGGTGGACGAGGAAACGGTTCGCTACCTGCGCTTCACCGGGCGGCCGGAGGAGCAGATCCGACTGGTCGAGGCCTACTGCAAGGAGCAGGGGCTGTGGCACGACCCGGCGCAGGAGGCTGCCTACTCGGAAACCCTCGAGCTGGACCTGTCCACCGTGGAGCCGTCTCTTGCCGGGCCGAAGCGCCCGCAGGACCGGGTGCCGTTGCGGGAGGCGCGCGACCGCTTCCGCGCGGCGCTCGCCGACTACGCAGGACCCGGCGAATCCCCGGTGGGAGACGGGGTGAAGTCGCCGGTCGACGAGTCGTCGGCGGAGTCTTTCCCAGCGAGCGACCCCCCGGCGGCCAGCGACGGCAACGCCGGCGGCGCCCCCGCGGAGTACGACGCACCGGCGGCGGCCAGTCGCCCCACTCGCCCCACCGCGCTGACCATGGACGACGGAACGCAGACCCAGATCGACCACGGGCACGTGGTCATCGCGGCGATCACCTCCTGCACCAACACCTCGAACCCGTCGGTGATGCTCGGCGCCGCGCTGCTGGCGAAAAAGGCGGTGGACAAGGGGCTAGAGCGTCGCCCCTGGGTGAAGACGACGCTCGCGCCTGGGTCCAAGGTGGTCATGGACTACTACGAGCGGGCGGGGCTGACGCCGTACCTCGAGAAGCTCGGATTCCACCTCGTCGGCTACGGCTGCACGACGTGCATCGGCAACTCCGGGCCGCTGCCCGCCGAGGTGTCCGCCGCCGTCGACGAGGGCGACCTGGCGGTGGTGTCCGTGCTGTCCGGCAACCGCAACTTCGAGGGGCGCATCAACCCCGACGTGAAGATGAACTACCTCGCGTCGCCGCCGCTGGTGGTCGCGTACGCGCTGGCCGGCACTATGGACCTCGACCTCACCAGCGATCCGCTCGGCGTCACCCCCGACGGCGAGGAGGTCTTCCTGCGCGACATCTGGCCGACCGGTCAGGAGATCCAGGAAACCATCGACGCGGCGGTCGCCTCGGAGATGTTCACCAAGGACTACGCCGACGTCTTCACCGGCGACGAGCGCTGGCGCTCACTGTCCATCCCGGAGGGCGACAGCTTCGCGTGGGACCCGGAGTCGACGTACGTGCGCAAGCCGCCGTACTTCGACGGCATGACCGCTGAACCGCAGCCGATGCGGGACATCAGCGGCGCCCGGGTGCTCGCCAAGCTCGGCGACTCGGTGACCACCGACCACATCTCACCCGCCGGCGCCATCAAGGGGGACAGCCCAGCGGGGCGCTACCTCACCGAACACGGCGTGGAACGTCGCGACTTCAACTCCTACGGTTCCCGGCGCGGCAACCACGAGGTGATGATCCGCGGCACGTTCGCCAACATCCGGCTGCGCAACCAGTTGGCGCCGGGCACGGAGGGCGGGGTCACCCGACACCTGCCGGACGGGGAGGCGATGAGCATCTACGACGCGGCGATGCGCTACGCCGAGGAGGACGTGCCGCTGGTCGTGCTGGCCGGCAAGGAGTACGGCTCGGGCTCCTCGCGGGACTGGGCGGCCAAGGGCGCGGCACTGCTCGGCGTACGCGCCGTCATCGCCGAGTCCTACGAGCGCATCCACCGCTCCAACCTGATCGGGATGGGCGTGCTGCCGCTGCAGTACGCGGAGGGGGAGAGCGCGGAGTCCCTCGGCCTCACCGGTGAGGAGACGTTCGAGGTCACCGGCATCGCCGGGGCGGACCCGGTGCCGCGGGAGGTCACCGTGCGCGCAGACGACACCGAGTTCCGCGCCGTCGTCCGCATCGACACGCCGGGGGAGCAGGCCTACTACCGCAACGGCGGGATCATGCCGTACGTCCTGCGCCAGCTTCGCTCGAAGTCGTAGGGGCATGTCCGCGGCCCACGCGCCGCCGGGGTGGCCAGCGGAGGTGCGCCCGCCCGGTGCGCCGGACTGGGAGCGAACCGCGGTGGCCTGGCTGCTCGACCTGTGCCCGCCGGACTACCGCGCGCACGAGGTGTTGCGGCGCTACCCGGTGGTGCTCGCTCGCTTCGCCGCCCACCACGTCGACGCCGGCGTGCGCGCGGCTCGGGCCGGCCTGGCGTCCGCGCGGGCGGAGCTGCGCGACCTGGTACCGGCCGAGGCGGTGACAGCGGCGGTGGCGGCGTACGAGCGGGAAGGCGCCCGGTTGGCCGCTGCGGCGCGAGCGGTCGGGTTGGTGGAGGAGGCGTTGCGCGGCCGCCGCTTCGCGCCCCGCCTGTGAGTGCGCCGCACCCGACGTAAACTGGGTGATCCGAGCCCGAGGTTTTGTGGTGGGCATCCGCGACGTACCGGCGAGAGAGGTCTACGTGACCCTGCTCGACTCCGTCCAGAGTCCCGCCGACCTGCGCCGGCTGCCGGCCGACCGGCTCCCGCAGTTGGCGGGGGAGATCCGCGCCTTTCTGGTCGATGCGGTGTGCCGGACCGGCGGGCACCTCGGGCCCAACCTCGGCACCGTCGAACTCACCCTTGCCCTGCACCGAGTCTTCGAGTCCCCGCGGGACCGGATCCTGTGGGACACCGGCCACCAGGCCTACGTGCACAAGCTGCTCACCGGACGACAGGACGGATTTGCCCGACTGCGCCAGCGCGGGGGACTGTCCGGCTACCCCAGCCAGGCCGAGTCCGCGCACGACATCATCGAGAACTCGCACGCCTCCACCGCGCTGTCCTACGCCGACGGGCTCGCCAAGGCTTACGAGCTGCAGGGGCGTGCGGACCGCACAGTCGTGGCAGTAGTCGGTGACGGTGCGCTGACCGGTGGCATGGCCTGGGAGGCGCTGAACAACATCGCCGGCGCAGACCGACCCGTCGTCATCGTCGTCAACGACAACGCGCGCTCCTACACCCCGACGATCGGTGGACTCGCCAACCACCTGGCGACGTTGCGCGCGACCCGCGGTTACGAGCGGTTCCTCGACTGGGGCAGAACGATGCTCGGCCGTACGCCGGTCGTCGGATCCCCGCTGTACGAGACGCTGCACGGGATGAAGAAGGGGCTGAAGGACATCGTCGCCCCGCAGGGGCTGTTCGAGGATCTCGGCCTGAAGTACCTCGGCCCGTACGACGGCCACCACGTCGAGGTCGTCGAGGATGCGCTGCGCAAGGCGCGCGCGTTCGGCGGCCCGGTGATCGTGCACTGCATCACCCGCAAGGGGCAGGGTTACGCGCCGGCGGAGGACGACGTCGCCGACTGCTTTCACGGGATCGGGGTACTCGACCCGGAGACCGGGAAGCCGCTCACCACGACAGGTACGTCGTGGACGTCGGTGTTCGCCGGGGAGATGTTGCGCATCGGCGCGGAGCGGACCGACGTGGTCGGCGTGACGGCGGCGATGCTGCACCCGGTCGGACTCGACGCCTTTGCCCGTGCCTATCCGGAGCGCGTGTTCGATGTCGGCATCGCCGAGCAGCACGCGGTCACCTCGTCGGCCGGCTTGGCGATGGGCGGCCTGCACCCGGTCGTTGCCGTCTACGCGACATTCCTCAACCGGGCCTTCGACCAGACGCTGATGGACGTCGCCCTGCACCGCTGCGGCGTGACGTTCGTGCTCGACCGTGCGGGTATCACCGGTGAGGACGGCCCGAGTCACCACGGCATGTGGGACATGTCGATTCTGCAGGTGGTTCCGGGCTTGCGCATCGCCGCTCCGCGCGACGGTACGCGGCTGCGCGAGCTGCTGCGGGAGGCGCTCGATGTCGACGACGCGCCGACCGTTGTGCGCTTCCCCAAGGGCACGGTGGGGTCGGACATTCCCGCGATCGACCGGGTCGGCGAGGTCGACGTGCTGCGGCGTACCGGCGAGGACGACGTGCTGCTAATTGCCGTCGGAGCGATGGCTCCTATCTGCCTCGAGGTCGCCGACCGGCTGGCCGATCAGGGCGTCGGCGTCACGATCGTCGACCCGCGGTGGGTGAAGCCGGTCGACGCGGCGCTCGTCGACGAGGCGCGCCGCTTCCGCATGGTCGTGACCGTCGAGGACAACGGACGGGTCGGCGGCGTGGGGACCGCGGTGGCGCAGGCGCTGCGCGACGCCGATGTCGAGACGCCGCTGCGTGAGTTCGGCATCCCGCCGCGGTTCCTCGACCACGGCAAGCGCGCCGAGGTGCTGGTCGAGGCGGGTCTGACGCCGCAGGCCATCGCCCGGGCGGTCGTCGAGGCAGTGTCCTCACTCGCGGAGGATCTGGAGCACCAACCTTCCTCCGACTAGGCGTGCCTCAGCAGGTCGGGGGATGGGCGTGGTAGCGGACCGGGCGGTCCCACGCCTGACCGGTCGCGCCTCGGTCGCCCAACGCTTCGGCGGCGGGTCGGCCACCGGGCCCGACCATGGCCACCTCGTCAGCGGTCACCAGCAGCGGCCTGGAGAACCCACGCTCGGCCGGGTCGGTGGCCGCGGCGGCGGCTAGCGCGAACGCGGGGTCGATGCGCCGCAGATCTAGCCACCCACGGCGGCGCATTGGTACGGCGACGGCGCGCATCGTGCC
>JBBSMJ010000047.1:0-8034 GCA_038233235.1 Actinomycetes bacterium
AAGTTCTCCATGGAGGACTGCAAGGAGCGGGACATCACCTTCTCCGCACCGCTCTTCGTCACCGCCGAGTTCACCAACAACGAGACCGGCGAGATCAAGAGCCAGACCGTCTTCATGGGTGACTTCCCGCTGATGACGGACAAGGGCACCTTCATCATCAACGGGACCGAGCGAGTCGTCGTCTCCCAGCTGGTGCGCAGCCCCGGTGTCTACTTCGACAAGCAGGTCGACAAGACCTCCGACAAGGACACCTTCAGCTGCAAGATCATCCCCTCCCGCGGGGCCTGGCTGGAGTTCGAGATCGACAAGCGCGACATGGTCGGCGTGCGCGTCGACCGCAAGCGCAAGCAGAGCGTCACAGTCCTGCTCAAGGCGCTGGGTTGGGACGACGCCCAGATTCTCGACGAGTTCGGCGCGTACGAGTCGATGCGGCAGACGCTGGAGAAGGACCACGTCTCCAGCCAGGGTGATGCGCTCCTCGACATCTATCGCAAGCTGCGACCGGGCGAGCCACCCACGCGAGAAGCCGCGCAGACGCTGCTGGACAACCTCTACTTCAACCCGAAGCGCTACGACCTCGCCAAGGTCGGCCGCTACAAGATCAACAAGAAGCTCGGGCTGTCCCACCCCTACGACCAGAGTGTGCTGGGCATCGACGATGTGGTGGC
Source organism: Actinomycetes bacterium (assembly GCA_038233235.1). Classification (GTDB taxonomy): domain Bacteria; phylum Actinomycetota; class Actinomycetes; order JBBSMJ01; family JBBSMJ01; genus JBBSMJ01. The sequence goes on from JBBSMJ010000047.1 coordinate 669, forward strand.
TGCGATCCGCTACCTGGTGCGGCTGCACGCCGGTGAGGCCGAGATGGAGGTCGGTGGTCGCTCGTTGCCGATCGAGGTCGACGACATCGACCACTTCGGCAATCGGCGGCTGCGCACCGTCGGCGAGCTCATCCAGAATCAGGTCCGTACGGGCCTGGCACGGATGGAGCGCGTCGTCCGAGAGCGCATGACCACCCAAGACGTCGAGGCGATTACGCCGCAGACGCTCATCAACATCCGGCCGGTCGTGGCGTCTATCCGGGAGTTCTTCGGGACGTCACAGCTGTCGCAGTTCATGGACCAGACCAACCCGCTGGCCGGTCTCACCCACAAGCGTCGGTTGTCGGCTCTCGGTCCGGGTGGATTGTCCCGCGAGCGTGCCGGCTTCGAGGTGCGTGACGTCCACCCGAGCCACTACGGGCGGATGTGCCCGATCGAAACGCCTGAGGGACCCAACATCGGTCTCATCGGTTCGCTGTCCACCTACGCCCGGGTCAACGCCTTCGGCTTCGTGGAGACGCCCTACCGCAAGGTCAGCGCGGGCAAGGTCACCGACACGATCGATTACCTCACCGCTGACGAGGAGGACCTGCACGTCATCGCGCAGGCCAACGCGCCGTTGCGTGATGACGGCTCCTTCGCGGAGTCCCGCGTCCTCGTCCGCCGCAAGGGCGGGGAGGTCGACTTCCTCCCCGGCGGCGAGGTCGACTACATGGACGTCTCACCCCGGCAGATGGTGTCAGTCGCCACCGCGATGATTCCCTTCCTCGAGCACGACGATGCCAGCCGAGCGCTGATGGGGTCCAACATGCAGCGTCAGGCGGTGCCCCTCCTTCGGGGAGAGGCGCCGCTCGTCGGCACGGGGATGGAATACCGCGCCGCGCTGGACGCCGGAGACATCGTCGCCACCGACAAGGCTGGCGTGGTGCAGGAGATCTCAGCCGACTCCGTCACCGTGGCCAACGACGACGCCACCTACTCCACCTACCGCATCGCCAAGTTCCGGCGCTCCAACCAGGGCACTTCGTTCAACCAGAAGCCGATCGTCGACGAGGGCCAGCGGGTCGAAGCCGGCCAAGTGGTTGCCGACGGGCCGTGCACCTCCAACGGTGAGATGGCCCTCGGGAAGAACCTGCTCGTTGCCTTCATGCCGTGGGAAGGTCACAACTACGAGGACGCCATCATCCTCTCTCAGCGCCTCGTCCAGGACGACGTGCTGTCCTCCATCCACATCGAGGAACACGAGGTCGACGCGCGCGACACCAAGCTCGGCCCGGAAGAGATCACTCGGGACATCCCCAACGTGTCCGAAGAGGTGCTCGCCGATCTCGACGATCGCGGCATCATCCGCATCGGCGCGGAGGTGGTGACCGGCGACATCCTGGTCGGCAAGGTGACGCCGAAGGGAGAGACCGAGCTCACCCCCGAGGAGCGCCTGCTGCGAGCCATCTTCGGCGAAAAGGCGCGCGAAGTGCGCGACACCTCGCTCAAGGTGCCGCACGGCGAGTCCGGCAAGGTGATCGGCGTCAAGCTCTTCGACCGCGACGAAGGGTTCGAGCTGCCGCCGGGTGTCAACCAGCTCGTCCGCGTCTACGTCGCCCAGAAGCGGAAGATCACCGAGGGAGACAAGCTCGCCGGGCGCCACGGCAACAAGGGCGTCATCGCGAAGATCCTGCCGATCGAGGACATGCCGTTCCTCGAGGACGGGACCCCGGTCGACGTCGTCCTCAATCCGCTGGGCGTACCCAACCGGATGAACGTCGGACAGGTGCTCGAGACTCACCTCGGTTGGGTCGCGCGGACCGGATGGGAGATCGAGGGCCGCCCGGCATGGTCGAAGAACCTTTCCGCGGATGCTTTGACCGGCGAGCCGGGGACCAATGTCGCGACTCCCGTCTTCGACGGTGCTCGCGAGGAGGAGATCAGTGGGCTGCTCGGTTCGACGCGGTTGAACCGTGACGGCGTACGCCTCGTCGGCGAGTCGGGCAAGGCTCGCATGTTCGACGGGCGCACCGGTGAGCCGTTCTCCGACCCGGTCGCGGTCGGCTACATCTACATCCTGAAGCTGCTCCACCTGGTCGACGACAAGATTCACGCGCGGTCCACGGGGCCGTACTCCATGATCACCCAGCAGCCGCTCGGCGGAAAGGCGCAGTTCGGCGGGCAGCGGTTCGGCGAGATGGAGGTGTGGGCGCTGGAGGCCTACGGCGCCGCCTACGCCCTGCAGGAGCTGCTCACCATCAAGTCCGACGACGTCCTCGGTCGAGTCAAGGTCTACGAGGCGATCGTCAAGGGCGAGAACATCCCCGAGCCCGGCATCCCCGAGTCGTTCAAGGTGCTGATCAAGGAGATGCAGTCGCTGTGCCTCAACGTCGAGGTGCTCTCCAGCGACGGCATGTCCATCGAAATGCGCGAGACCGACGAGGACGTCTTCCGCGCCGCGGAAGAGCTGGGCATCGACCTCAGCCGACGTGAGCCTTCCTCTGTCGAGGAGGTCTGAGGGCTCCGCTGACGCACTACCCCCGGCGACAACCTAGGAGAGAGAAGAACACGTGCTCGACGTCAATTTCTTCGACGAGCTGCGTATCGGCCTCGCGACCGCCGACGACATCCGCCAGTGGTCACACGGCGAGGTCAAGAAGCCCGAGACGATCAACTACCGCACCCTCAAGCCGGAGAAGGACGGGCTCTTCTGCGAGAAGATCTTCGGTCCTACCCGCGACTGGGAGTGCTACTGCGGCAAGTACAAGCGGGTCCGCTTCAAGGGCATCATCTGCGAGCGCTGCGGCGTCGAGGTCACTCGGGCCAAGGTGCGCCGTGAGCGGATGGGCCACATCGAGCTCGCTGCACCGGTTACGCACATCTGGTACTTCAAGGGCGTTCCCTCCCGGCTCGGCTACCTGCTCGATCTAGCGCCGAAGGACCTGGAAAAGGTCATCTACTTCGCGGCGTACATGATCACTCACGTCGACGAGGAGGCGCGACACCGCGACCTGCCGTCGATCGAGGCCCAGGTGGGGGTCGAGCGCCAGCACATCGAGCAGCAGCGCGATGCCGATGTCGAGACCCGCGCGCAGAAGCTCGAGGAAGACCTCGCCGCGCTGGAGGCGGAGGGCGCGAAGAGCGACGTACGGCGGAAGGTCAAGGAAGGCGCCGAGCGGGAGATGAAGCAGATCCGCGACCGGGCGCAGCGAGAGCTGGACCGACTCGCGGCCGTCCTCGCCCGCTTCAAGAATCTCGCCGTTCAGGACCTCGAGGGCGACGAACTGCTCTACCGGGAGATGCGCGACCGGTTCGGCGAGTACTTCGAAGGCGGCATGGGCGCCGCCGCGATGCAGAAGCGGCTGGAGTCGTTCGACCTCCAGGCGGAGGTCGAACGCCTGCGCGAGACGATCCGCGTGGGCAAGGGCCAGAAGAAGACTCGTGCGCTCAAGCGCCTCAAGGTCGTTTCGGCGTTCCTCACGACTCGCAACAGTCCGATGGGCATGGTGCTCGACTGCGTCCCGGTGATACCGCCGGACCTGCGACCCATGGTCCAGCTAGACGGCGGACGGTTCGCCACCAGCGACCTGAACGATCTCTACCGGCGGGTCATCAACCGGAACAACCGACTGAAGCGGCTGCTCGACCTCGGCGCCCCCGAGATCATCGTCAACAACGAGAAGCGCATGCTGCAGGAGGCGGTCGACGCGCTGTTCGACAACGGCCGCCGCGGCCGTCCAGTCACCGGACCGGGCAACCGCCCACTCAAGTCGCTGTCGGACATGCTCAAGGGCAAGCAGGGGCGCTTCCGGCAGAACCTGCTGGGAAAGCGGGTCGACTATTCCGGCCGCTCGGTCATCGTGGTGGGGCCGCAGTTGAAGTTGCACCAGTGCGGGCTGCCCAAGCAGATGGCGCTGGAGCTGTTCAAGCCGTTCGTGATGAAGCGGCTGGTCGACCTGAACCACGCGCAGAACATCAAGTCCGCCAAGCGGATGGTCGAGCGCGCTCGTCCGGTCGTCTGGGACGTGCTCGAGGAAGTCATCGCGGAGCACCCGGTGCTACTCAACCGAGCTCCGACGCTGCACCGTCTCGGCATCCAGGCTTTCGAGCCGCAGCTGGTCGAGGGCAAGGCCATCCAGATCCACCCGTTGGTGTGTACGGCGTTCAACGCGGACTTCGACGGCGATCAGATGGCGGTCCACCTTCCCCTGTCGGCGGAGGCGCAGGCTGAGGCACGCATCCTCATGCTGTCCAGCAACAACATCCTCTCGCCGGCGCACGGTCGCCCGATCACGTCCCCGACGCAGGACATGGTGCTCGGCCTGTTCTTTCTCACCTCTGACCGGGAGGACTGCCCGGGCGAGGGCCGGATCTTCGGCTCTACCGCCGAGGCGATCATGGCCTACGACGCGAAGGCAATCGCCTTGCAGTCGCAGATCACCATCCGGTTCGACGATGTCGTGCCGCCGCTGAGCTGGGTTGGCCCGGACGGATGGGAGCAGGGCAGGTCCTACCAGCTGGAGACGACGCTGGGCCGGGCGCTGTTCAACGAGGCGCTGCCGACCGACTACCCCTACGTCAACGAGGAAGTCGGGAAGAAGCAGCTCGGCATGATCGTCAACGACCTCGCGGAGCGCTACCCCAAGGTGCAGGTCGCCGCGACGCTCGACGCGCTCAAGGCCGCCGGCTTCCACTGGGCTACCCGCGCCGGGGTGACCATCGCCATCGACGACGTCCTGACGCCACCGGGCAAGCAGCAGATCCTCGACAGCTACGAGGCCAAGGCCGAGAAGGTCCAGCAGCAGTACGAGCTGGGTCGCATCACCGATGACGAGCGTCGGCAGGAGCTCATCGAGATCTGGACGCAGGCAACCGCCGAGGTCTCGCGGGAGATGGAGGCGAACTTCCCGAAGACCAACCCGGTCTACATGATGATCAACTCCGGGGCTCGCGGAAACATGATGCAGGTACGACAGATCGCAGCGATGCGTGGGCTGGTCGCCAACCCGCGCGGTGAGATCATTCCGCGGCCCATCAAGTCGAACTACCGTGAGGGCCTCACCGTGCTGGAGTACTTCATCTCCACCCACGGCACCCGCAAGGGCTTGGCCGACACCGCGCTGCGCACCGCCGACTCCGGTTACCTCACTCGACGGCTTGTCGACGTCTCCCAAGACGTCATCGTGCGTGAGGAGGACTGCGCCACCGAGCGTGGGCTGCTCACCCCGATCGCCGCGCCCGGAGATGACGGCATCCTGCGACGCCTCGACCACAACGACACTGCTGTCTATGCCCGGGTCCTCGCGGAGGACGCGGTGGCCGACGGCACGACGGTGGCCCCAGCGGGCACCGACCTGGGCGACTTGAGCATCAACGCCCTCATCGCGCAGGGCGTGGATCAGGTGCGTGTCCGCAGTGTGCTCACCTGCGACTCCAAGGTGGGCGTCTGCGCAGCGTGCTACGGGCGCTCGCTGGCGACCGGCAAGCCCGTCGACGTCGGCGAGGCGGTCGGCATCATCGCCGCGCAGTCGATCGGCGAGCCCGGGACGCAGCTGACCATGCGGACCTTCCACACCGGTGGAGTGGCGGGTGAAGACATAACCCACGGTCTGCCGCGCGTGGTGGAGCTGTTCGAGGCGCGCACTCCCAAGGGTGTCGCCCCGATCAGCGAGGTAGCCGGCCGGGTCCAGATCGAGGAAACCGAGAAGACTCGCCGCGTCGTCGTCATTCCCGACGACGGGTCGGAGGAGCAGCCCTACCCGGTCACCAAGCGCGCTCGCCTCATCGTTGCCGAGGGCGACCATGTGGAGGTCGGGCAGCAGCTCGTCGTGGGTGCGGTCAACCCGCACGAAGTCCTGCGCATCCTCGGCCAGCGCTCGGTGCAGGCGCATCTGGTGCAAGAGGTGCAGAAGGTCTACCGCTCGCAGGGTGTGTCGATCCACGACAAGCACATCGAGATCATCGTGCGGCAGATGCTGAAGCGAGTGAACGTGCTCGAGTCAGGCAACGCCGAGCTACTTCCGGGCGAACTGGTGGAGCGGTCCCGTTTCGAGGGGGAGAACCGTCGCGTCGTCGCCGAGGGCGGCACGCCGGCGGCCGGCCGGCCGGTGCTCATGGGCATCACCAAGGCGTCTCTGGCAACGGAATCCTGGTTGTCCGCGGCGTCGTTCCAGGAGACGACCCGGGTGCTCACCGATGCGGCCATCCACGCCCGCAGCGATCCGCTGCTCGGCCTCAAGGAGAACGTCATCATCGGAAAGCTCATCCCAGCCGGCACCGGCATGCCGCGCTATCGCAACATCAAGGTGGAGCCGACCGAGGAAGCCAAGGCGGCCGTCTACTCCATCGCCGGTTACGACGACGGCGAGTACGCCCCGTTCGGTGGCGGCTCCGGCCAGGCGGTACCGCTCGACGACTTCGACTACGGCGCCTACCGGGGATAGCCATCGGCGACGACGGTTGTCCCCGCCCACCGGCTGGCGGGCGGGGACAACCGTTTTGACCTTCGCGGCGTCGCTGGGTACAGTCGATCCTCGTGCCTGGGGCCACCAGGCAACCGCGCGCCCCGGCTGGCTCGATGTGCAGTCGGATTGCGGAACGCGGGACCACGCCCTCCGAAATCGTTGCCTGTATGCGGTGGAGGACGGCCGACACACCCGACCTCGGGGGTCGGAAGACCAGCATGCACGCACGAGCACGAGCACGGCCAGGACGACACGGACGGAGAAGCGGTGCCCACGATCCAACAGCTGGTCCGCAAGGGCCGCGAGGACAAGGTCGAGAAGACCAAGACCCCAGCCCTCAAGGGAAGCCCGCAGCGGCGGGGCGTGTGCACGCGCGTCTACACAACGACTCCCAAGAAGCCGAACTCCGCGCTGCGCAAGGTTGCGCGGGTCCGGCTCACCAGCCAGATCGAGGTGACGGCCTACATCCCCGGGGTGGGGCACAACCTGCAGGAGCACTCGATCGTGCTGGTGCGGGGCGGCCGGGTGAAGGACCTGCCCGGCGTGCGCTACAAGATCATCCGCGGGTCACTCGACACTCAGGGTGTGAAGAACCGCAAGCAGGCCAGGAGCCGGTATGGCGCGAAGAGGGAGAAGAGCTGATGCCGCGCAAGGGTCCGCCCCCGAAGCGCCCGGTCATCCTCGACCCGGTCTACAACTCTCCGCTGGTCACCTCGCTGGTCAACAAGGTCCTGCGAGATGGGAAGCGGTCGGTCGCCGAGAGCGCGGTGTACGGCGCATTGGAGGGGTGCCGAGCCAAGACCGGCAACGACCCGGTGATCACTCTCAAGCGCGCGTTGGACAACGTCAAGCCGACCCTCGAGGTGAAGAGCCGCCGGGTCGGTGGTGCTACCTACCAGGTCCCCATCGAGGTGCGCGCG
>JBBSMJ010000048.1:0-8025 GCA_038233235.1 Actinomycetes bacterium
AGGCGCTGGGCGGCCAGCTGCTGACCGGCAGCGATTTCCGGGTGCCTCAGCTGGCCACCGCTGACCTGTCCGGGCGTCGTGTCCTCGACGTCGCGTCCCGCGGAAAGCACCTGCTCACCCGCGTCGAGGGTGGTCAGACCCCTGCACACCCACTTCCGCATGGACGGGACGTGGCACCTCTACCGGCCGGGAGCGCGCTGGCGAGGTGGGCCGGCCTGGCAGATCCGGGTCGTCTTGACGACGATCGACTGGCGGGCGGTGGGCTACCGGCTGCCGGTGGTCGACCTGGTGCCGACCGCCGGGGAGGACACGGTGGTCGGGCACTTGGGCCCGGACCCGCTCGGCACCGACTGGAACCTCAAGGACGCCGTACGCCGGCTGGCGAGCGAGCCGGCCCGGGAGATCGGCCAAGCGCTGCTCGACCAGCGCAACCTCGCCGGTGTCGGCAACCTCTACAAGACCGAGGTGTGCTTTTTGCGTGGAGTCTCGCCGTGGACAGCGGTGGCCGATGTCCCTGACCTGCCCGCTCTGGTCGGGCTCGTTGCCCGATTGCTCGATGCGAACAAGGGGAGCTGGACCCAGTCCACGACCGGACAGACCCGGCAGGGACAGCAACACTGGATCTTCGAGCGGGAGGGTCAACTGTGCCGGCGCTGCGGCACGCGGGTCGCCATGGCCGAACAGGGCACGCCGCCGCGGCAGCGGTTGTCGTACTGGTGTCCGTACTGCCAACCCGGCCCGGCGCCCACCCCGCTACGCCGCCACCAGCTGCCTCCCCCACCGCGGGGAACGCGCCGCTACAAGCCCTGACACGCGTCAGGCAGCTGCGTCGGTGACGGTGGGACGGCCGGCGGCGCTCACTGGCGCCAGCGTGGGATGACCCGCGACCCGCGGACGCGCGCCGGTCTCGATGTGGGCGACGGCATCTCCGACTTCGTGGAGCACGTCGGACAGTGGCACTTCTAGCGCCGCGCAGATCGCGGCCAGCAGCTCGGAGGATGCTTCCTTTTGACCGCGCTCGACCTCGGAGAGGTAGCCGAGGGAAACCCGCGCGGCGGCGGAGACATCGCGGAGGGTGCGGTTCTGGCGCTGCCGGCGCCCGCGCAGCACGTCGCCGAGAAGTCGGCGGACCAGGACCATCGTCGCTTCCTCCTGTCCCGAGTGGTCGGGCGTTCTACCGTACTCCGTGCATCCGTCACTCGCCGCCGGTCGACACACGGGAGCCTCTCGCCGCAACACTGTAATCAGACGTCGTGTTCCGCTCTTGGGTACGGCGACGGTCCAGCGAGCGTCCGGCGCAGCATGTCCAGGGCGTGCACCACGGTGAGTCGGCGTACCTGAGCCCGATCCCCCGCTAACCGCCGCCGCACCGTCTCCACGCCGTCCGGCCCGGCGACAGCGAGGAAGACGGTGCCCGCGGGCGTCCCGTCCTGCGGCTGCGGTCCGGCGACGCCGGTGGTGGCCAGCCCGTACGTCGCGTCCAGGCGTTCCCGTGCGCCCGCGGCCATCGCGGCGGCGACCTCGGCGTGGACCGGCCCGTGCTGGACGAGCAGGCTGCCAGGCACGCCGAGCAGGCTCGACTTCGCCGCTGTCGCGTAGGCGATGATTCCGCCGCGGAAGGTGGCCGACGAGCCGGCCGCGTGGGTGAGCGCCGCGCCGAGCAGACCGCCGGTCAGCGACTCGGCGACGGCAACCGTCGCCGAGCGGGCGGCCAGCAAGCGGTGCACGGTCAGGGCCGCACCGACCACCTCGTCCGCTGCGTCCGCGCTGTCGACCGTGGTCGCCGCCCCGCTAACGCACTCGCCCGGTGGCGTTCCTGCCGCTGGCACCGGCGCGAGCACGGCGGCGGAGCCGGACGGCTCGTACGACGTAGTCGACACCGGTGACCACCGTGACGGCGACAGCACCCGCCATGACCCAGGCGGCCAACGTCGCCGGCCACCCGGCCAGCGGGAGGAGGTAGAGGGTGATCGCCACCGACAGCAGCACCGTCTTCAGCTTGCCGCCGCGGCTGGCCGCGATGACGCCGTGGCGGATCACGACGAGACGAAGGACGGTCACGCCGAGTTCGCGGGCGAGCACGAGCACCGTGACCCACCACGGCAGCACACCGAGCAGGGACAGTCCGACAAGCGCCGCACCGGTCAGCGTTTTGTCGGCGATGGGATCGGCGATCACGCCGAACGGCGTGACCTCGTTGCGCCGTCTGGCCAGCTCCCCGTCGAGACTGTCGGACACGGAGGCCGCGACGAAGAGGACGGCCGCCGCCCACCGCCACCCGGGCTGCTGCCCTCCGCCCTGGAACAGCACCACGACAAAGGCCGGCACCATCAGGATCCGGCCGATCGTCACCCCGTTCGACACGTTCCAGGCGCCGGCCGGTCCCCTGCTCGCCCGGGCAGGAGGCCGCGCCGGACGAGCTGGACCAGCCGGGTGGCTCACGCCGCGCCTTCGGCGGCACAATCCAGCAGGTCGGCGACGAGGTCCACCCCTTCGGTCGCGACGACCCGAGCGCGCACCAGGTCGCCCACGCGCAGAGCGGGCGGCGATCCGGCGTACGCCCTGGCAGGCGCGTCTTCGCAGCGCACCGTCGTAGACCCGTCGACCTCGGGTGCCTGGTGCGCGGCGCGTCCCTCTCCGACGCGCCCATGCACCCGTTCGAGGAGCACCTCCACCACCTCGCCGACCCGCTCCTCGGCGCGCTGGGCGACCAGCTCCTCCGCCAGCCCACCGATGCGGCGGACCCGGTCCGCGATCGTGTCGGCGTCGAGCTTGGCGTCCATGCCGGCCGCCTCGGTGCCGTCCTCGTCGGAGTAGCCGAAGACGCCGACCGCGTCGAGTCGAGCGGCGGCGAGGAATCGCTCCAGCTCCGCGATGTCGTCCTCGGTCTCGCCGGGGAAGCCGACGATGACGTTGGTGCGGACGCCCGCGGCCGGGGCGAGCGCGCGTACGCCGGCCAACAGCTCGAGGAAACGCTCGGTGCCCCCGAACCGGCGCATCCGCCGCAGCACCCGGGAGCTGGCATGTTGGAAGGACAGATCGAAGTACGGAGCAACCCCCGGTGTCGTCGCCACCACCTCGACCAATCCGGGACGGACCTCGGCCGGCTGCAAGTAGTTGACCCGTACCCGAGTGATCCCCGGTACGGCGGCGACTTCCGGCAGCAGTCGCTCGAGCAACCGCAGGTCGCCGAGGTCCTTGCCGTAGGACGTGGAGTTCTCCGAGACGAGCACCACCTCGCGCACGCCCTGGGCGGCGAGCCAGCGTGCTTCGGCGAGGATCTCGGCAGGCGTGCGGGACACGAAAGCGCCGCGGAAGGAGGGGATCGCGCAGAACGCGCAGCGCCGGTCGCATCCCGACGCGAGCTTGAGCGGTGCGACGACGCCGCCGTCCAGCCGGCGGCGCAGCGTCCGCGGCCCTGACGGTGGCCCGGTGGGGAGGTCGGCGACGTCTTCGATCCGGGGGGTAGCGGGTGGGCGGTCGGCCGGCGCCAACGGCAACAGCCTCCGTCGGTCGCGGGGTACGTGCGGCGCCGGCCGGTGACCGGCGACGATGTCGCGCAGCCGCTCGGCGATCAGGGGGTAGTCGTCGAAGCTCAGTACGGCGTCGGCCTCCGGCAGTGCGGCGGACAGCTCTGCGCCGTACCGCTCAGCGAGACAGCCCACCGCCACCACGGCCCGCGGCCGATCACCCTCCGCGAGGTCGGCGGCGGCGAGGACGGTGTCGATGCTGTCCTTTTTCGCGGCTTCGACGAATCCGCAGGTGTTGACCAGCACCACGTCGGCCTGTGCGGGCTCGGGGGCGAGGCGCCAACCACCCGCCTCCAGTCGCCCGGCCAGCTCCTCCGAGTCGACCTCGTTGCGCGCGCACCCGAGCGTCACAACCGCCACCGCGCTACCCGGGGAACCCGCTCCCCCGGGTGTCTTCTGCATGCCGGGCATGCTACGGCAGCCCGTAGGCCCCTCGTCGCAGCAACGAAGCGATCAGGGTCTCCCGGTGTACGACGCGTCAGCGGCCCCTTTGGCGCCCTTTCTTCGTCGTACGGCGGGAGAGCCTGATCGTCATCAGCTTCGGGACGTCGGGCGGCCGGATTTCGGGGCCTCCGAGACGTCGGGCGGCCGGATTTTGGGGGGGAGGCCGCAGCCACAGTGGGCGGTGGAGGCGATGCGCGCGGTGGAGCGATGGGCGCGGGCGCTCACCCGCCGCGCAGGGTGGCGAGCAGCTCGTCGAGCTCGTCCGGCCGGATGAGCACGTCGCGCGCCTTCGCGCCCTCGCTCGGCCCGACGACCCCCCGGCTTTCCAACAGGTCCATGAGCCGGCCGGCCTTCGCGAACCCGACGCGCAGCTTGCGCTGCAGCATCGACGTAGAGCCGAACTGGGTGGTGACGACCAGCTCGGCGGCCTGGCAGAGCAACTCCAGGTCGTCGCCGATGTCTTCGTCGATCTCCCTGTTCGCGGCGGCCGACGCGGTCACATCGTCGCGGTAGGTCGGACGAAGTTGCTCGGTGCAGTGGCGTACGACGGCGGTCACCTCGGACTCGGAGACAAAGGCGCCCTGCACCCGCACCGCCTTGCTCGCCCCCATCGGCAGGAACAGCGCGTCCCCGTCACCGACCAGCTTTTCCGCACCGGGCTGGTCGAGGATGACCCGACTGTCGGCAAGGCTCGAGGTGGCGAACGCGAGCCGCGACGGCACGTTCGCCTTGATGAGACCGGTGACCACGTCGACGCTGGGACGCTGAGTGGCAAGCACCAGGTGAATCCCGGCGGCACGCGCCAGCTGGGTGATGCGCACGATGGAGTCCTCGACGTCGCGCGGCGCAACCATCATCAGGTCGGCCAGCTCGTCGACGATGACGAGCAGGTACGGATAGGGCCGATACTCCCGCTCGCTGCCCGGCAACGGCACCAGCCGGCCCGCGCGCACCGCCTTGTTGAAGTCGTCGACGTGGCGGAAGCCCGATGCGGCGAGATCGTCGTAGCGCAGGTCCATCTCGCGGACGACCCACTGCAGCGACTCGGCGGCCTTCTTCGGGCTGGTGATGATCGGGGTGATCAGGTGCGGGATCCCGTCGTACCCGGTGAGTTCCACCCGCTTGGGGTCGATGAGGATCAACCGGACCTCGTCGGGCGTCGCCCTGCTCAGCACCGACGTGATGAGCGTGTTGATGCACGTCGACTTGCCGGATCCGGTGGCGCCGGCGATGAGCAGGTGCGGCATCCGCGCGAGGTTGGCTGCGATGAAACCGCCCTCGACGTCCTTGCCGAGGCCGACCAGCAGCGGGTGCGGGTTGCCCGTCGCGGCGGTGGACCGCAGCACGTCGCCTAGACTCACCAGCTCGCGGTCGGGGTTGGGGATCTCGATGCCGATCGCGGACTTGCCCGGTATCGGGCTGAGGATGCGTACGTCGGCGCTGGCAACCGCATAGGCGATGTTGCGCGACAGCGCGGTGACCCGCTCGACTTTAACCGCCGTACCGAGTTCCACCTCGTAGCGGGTCACGGTCGGCCCGCGGGTGAAACCCGTCACCTGGGCGTCGATCTCGAACTGATCGAGGACGCCGGTCAGCGACGCCACCACCGCGTCGTTGGCCTTGCTTCGCTGCTTGTGGGGGGTGCCTTCGCGCAGCAGGGTGGACGGCGGCAGCCGGTAGGTGACGTCGCCGGAGAGCTGGAGCTGTTCACCGCGCGGCGCAGTCGGGGGCTGAGCTTCGGCGGCGTCAGGTTGCGGTCCTGCCGGCTGGGGCGGCGTACGCCGCAGCGCGCGGCTTTCCAGCGTCACGTTCTCGAATGGCTCGTCCCCGTCGCGGCTCTGGGCGTCGTCCGCGGGCTCGTTCTCGTCTGCAAGCTCGTCCTCGTCGCGGTTCGATCCGCGCGCGTCGGTGTGTGGCATGAAGCGGTGCGTCCGCAGCCGCCGTCCGAGATTGCTGAGCAGGCCCGGTACGGCGCGCACCGGCGTACCGCTGACCACGAGGATGCCGAGGACGGCGAGCAGGAGCAGCAGCGGGGCCGCCACCCACACGCTGACCGCACTCACCAGCGGAGAGGAAGCAAAGAAGCCGAGGAGTCCGCCCGCAGCCTGCATTGGCTCCGGGCCGTCCGGAGGCAATGGATTGCCCCGCACGATGTGTACGACGCCGAGCACGCCGAGGATCCACGCCGCCCAACCCAGGACCGCGCGGGCGGGGAGAGCGGGCGCATCGGGATGGCGCAGCACTCGCCACGCCAGGGCAACCAGCAGGAGGGGTACGAGCAGGCCGAAGAGGCCGACCGCCCCGCTGACGAACGCCTCGAGGAGCCGACCAGGTGGGCCGCCGAACGGCGACCACTCCGCGACGGCGACGGCGACGGCGGCAATCAGGAGGGTGAGGCCCAGCCCGTCGCGCCGCCGTGCCGGCTCGGCCTCGCCGACGGCGCTGCCGGCACTGAGGGCGCTGCCGCGACTGCCGGCACTGAGGGCGCTGCCGCGACTGCCGGCGCTGCCGGCACTGACGACGCTGCCGGGATGTCCGACCCGGCGGGCCGCCGAGCCCACCCCGCGCGCCGCCAGCCTCCACAGCCCTATCGCGCCGAGCAGCAGCGCACGCAGCAACCCTCGCGCACCCAATCCAAGCTGGCGGAGCAACCAACCGACAGCCACCAGCAGTCCACGCAGCAGCGCCTGCAGCACGCGGGCGGTTGGACCGGGACGCGACCGGGAGGAACGGGCAGCGCTCGCCCGCGACCGCGTCGAGGCCCCACGAGCGGTCGGCCGGCTGGAGGCCGGACGCCGGGTGGTGGTCCGCCCGACGCTGGTTCGGCTGCTTCCGCTGGCCCTGGTACTTCCACCCGTCCGGCTGCTTCCGCCGGACCGGCTGCTTCCGCTGGCCCGGCTGACGGTGGCGCCGGAACGGCGCGCGCTGGCCGCACGGGCGCGCGACCCGGATCCGGAGGTGCGGGTGGCCATGTCAGGAGAGTAGCCGCCAAATCCCTCCAGTCACACCAGTCACAGTGGTTCGGGCGCGTACGCGGCCCATGCGGCTAGACCTCGACGATCACCGGGAGGATCATCGGGCGCCGCCGGTAGGTGTCGCTGACCCACCTGCCGACGGTGCGGCGGACCAACTGCTGCAGCTGGTGGACGTCGTTGACCCCCTCGGCGGCCGCGGCAGCCAGCGCTTCCTCGATGCGCGGCACAACTTGGGCGAAAACGGTGGCGTCAGCGAAACCGCGCGCCTGGATCTCCGGTCCGCCGACCACCTTGCCGGTCGCCGAATCGACCACGACGACCACGGAGACGAACCCTTCCTCGCCGAGAATTCGCCGGTCCTTGAGCGACTCTTCGCTGACATCGCCGACGCCGAGCCCGTCCACGTACACATAGCCGCACGGCACCGCCCCGACCACCCGGGCATGTCCGTCGACGAGGTCGACGACCACGCCGTCGTCGGCGAGCACCACGTTGTCGCGGGGTACGCCGGTGAGGACCGCGAGCTCGGCGTGTGCTCGCAGGTGCCTCCACTCTCCATGGACCGGCATGACGTTGCTCGGGCGTACGACGTTGAGCACGTACAGCAGCTCACCCGCCGGGGCATGACCGGAGACGTGCACCAGCGCGTTGCCCTTGTGCACCACGCGGGCGCCCCACCGGGTCAGCCCGTTGACCACCCGGTAGACGGCATTCTCGTTGCCGGGGATGAGGGAGGAGGCGAGCACCACGGTGTCGCCTTCTTCGATGCGGATGCGGTGGTCGCGGTTGGCCATCCGGGAGAGCGCGGACAGCGGCTCGCCCTGGGAGCCGGTGGAGACCAGCACCACCTTCTCCGGCGGCAGGTCGTCGACCGCCTTGACGTCCACGAGGAGCCCGCCGGGAATCGAGAGGTAGCCGAGGTCACGAGCGACGCCCATGTTGCGCACCATGGAGCGGCCCACGAACGCGACTCGCCGGCCGTGCTCGTGGGCCGCGTCGAGCACCTGCTGGACGCGATGCACGTGGCTGGCGAAGCAGGCCACGATGACCCGCTTGCGCGCGCCGGCGAAGACCTG
>JBBSMJ010000049.1:0-7956 GCA_038233235.1 Actinomycetes bacterium
ACCCCGCGCCGTCGCCGACCCGTTCCACGGCCCGCCCGGCCCGTACGACGACTACGTCACCGTCTGCATCATCCACGGTGACTCGGACGAGCACCGCTCGCCCGCCGACGGGGTCGCCCACTGGGTCACCGACGGGTTCGCCGACCGGGTCGCCCACTAGGTCCCCGACGGGTTCGCCCACTGGGTCACCGACGGGTTCGCCGACCGGGTCGCCCACTGGGTCCCCGACAGGTTCGCCCACTGGGTCACCGACGGGTTCGCCGACGGGTTCGCCCACTGGGTCACCGACGGGTTCGCCCACTGGGTCCCCGACGGGTTCGCCGACCGGGTCGCCCACTGGGTCCCCGACGGGTTCGCCGACGGGTTCGCCCACTGGTTCGCCGACGGGTTCGCCCACTGGGTCACCCACTGGGTCTCCGACGGGTTCGCCCACTGGGTCACCCACTGGGTCCCCGACGGGTTCGCCCACTGGTTCGCCGACGGTCAGTCCGACGCCCAGCGTGAGCCCGAGCGAACTGCCCTGCGACCCGCTACCCACACCCACCGACTCTCCGAGCGCCACACCCACGAAGTCGGCGCGGGCCACACCCTCGGAGAGTCCCTGCGTCGCGCCCACCGAGTCGCCGTCGGCGAGTGCCTCGCCGACCGACGATCCCGACCCAGCAGATGTCTGCGTCCCCGCGGCACCGAGCAAGAAGGCGTCCTCCCGAGACCAGGAGACGGCCAGGCCGGACCGCAACGGCGCCCCACGGCCACGGGCCAAGGGGTCAACCGCCGCTAGCACCGACAAAGCCGGTCGGCGTGACGCGACGGCAAAGAAGAAGCGGTCCGACGGGGCGAAGTCTGACCGGGCCAAGGCCGATGGAGCCAGCGACGGGCAACCCTGTGACCGCCGTGACCTGTCAGGAAAGGACGCCGACGGTCCGACCGCTCCCGGTGCACAGCGCCCGGCAGGTCAGGCGGCCGACCGCACCAAGACGGTGACGGTCAAGGACACCAAGGGTCGCCGCCGCCGTACCGGCTGAATGTCACCGATCGCTAGCGTGAGGTCCCGCTGGCAGGCTGCTTGACGCAGACGAAGATGGCGGTCCCCGGGAGCAGTCCTCCGCGGAGCGGACTCCACTGTCCCCAGGTGCGCTCATGCCCATCCGGCCATTCCGGCTCCACGACGTCCACCAGGGTCAGTCCCGCGGCGACCAGCTCCCGGACCCGATCGCCGATAGTCCGGTGGTGCTCCACGTACGTCGCGTTGCCAGCCTCGTCGGCTTCGACGTACGGGCGGCGGTCGAAGTAGGAGTCCACCGCGACCAGCCCGCGCGGACCCGGGTCGTCCGGGAAGCACCAGCGCACCGGATGGGTCACCGAGAACACGAAGCGTCCGCGGGGGCGCAGCACGCGCGCCACCTCGGCCATGACCCGCGCGGAGTCCGCCACGAACGGCAGCGCCCCGAACGCCGAGCAGGCGAGATCGAAAGACTCCGTCCGCAGCGGCAGCCGGGTCGCGTCCGCCTGGATCACGGGGACTCCCACGCCTGTCGTCTCGTCGAGTCGGCGGGCGTGCTCGAGCTGCCGGCGGGACAGGTCGACCCCCACCACGACTGCGCCCCGCGACACCAGCCACCTCGAGCACTGCGCGGCACCGCAGCCGATCTCGAGCACGCGCCGCCCCGCGACGTCGCCGAGCAGCCCCACGTCCGCCTCGTCGAGCCCCTCCGGGCACCAGACGAACCCGGCGTCCCGCAGGAAGTCCCCGTGCTCGGCCTGGTAGGAGTCGGCCGCCCAATCCCACCACCCGCGATTCGCTGAGGTCGTCTCTCCGCTGTCGGTTCGCCGACGTACGACGGAAGCGGTGCCGGGCGGGGCGTCTGCGAAGCCGGCGCCTGATACGTCGTCGGTCCCGTTCGTCACTGCCCCCTGGTGATTGACCCGTCTCCGTCGCTCACCGTATTGTGGGTGAGCGCTCAGGGCCTGCGCGGACCTCGGACGGAGCAGGATCGCGCACGTTCATGTCGATCCAGTTGTCCCGTCAGGTCACGGCCACGACGTTCGCGGCGTTTCCGGCAGGTTCCTTGGCACGGCGAACACGGCTCTTGTGCGCGCCCCGCCCAGACATGTCCATACGCCGGAGACCACCCACCACATGACCATCAGCACCGAGGCCACCCCGACCAGCGCGCCGACCGCGGACGCCACTCCTGACGCACCGACCGATCGCCCCGTCGAGGGGAGCGCTGGGGGCGACGCTGTCAGCACGACAGTGCCCCAAGTCGCCGTCAACGACATCGGGTCGGAGGAAGACTTCCTCGCCGCCATCGACTTGACGATCAAGTACTTCAACGACGGCGACATCGTCGACGGCACCATCGTCAAGGTCGACAGGGACGAGGTTCTCCTCGACATCGGCTACAAGACGGAGGGCGTGATCCCGTCCCGGGAGCTCTCCATCAAGCACGACGTCGACCCGGCCGAGGTCGTGAGCGTCGGTGACCACGTCGAAGCTCTCGTCCTGCAAAAGGAGGACAAAGAGGGCCGGCTGATCCTGTCCAAGAAGCGGGCGCAGTACGAGCGAGCGTGGGGCACTATCGAGACGATCAAGGAAGACGACGGCATCGTCACCGGCACAGTCATCGAGGTCGTCAAGGGCGGCTTGATCCTCGACATCGGACTCCGCGGTTTCCTTCCCGCGTCGCTCGTCGAGATGCGCCGGGTGCGCGACCTGCAGCCCTACGTCGGGCGGGAGCTCGAGGCAAAGATCATCGAGTTGGACAAGAACCGCAACAACGTGGTGCTCTCCCGCCGGGCGTGGTTGGAGCAGACCCAGTCCGAGGTGCGCCACACCTTCCTCACCACCCTGCAGAAGAGCCAGGTCCGCAAGGGTGTCGTCTCCTCCATCGTCAACTTCGGTGCCTTTGTCGATCTCGGTGGCGTCGATGGCCTCGTCCACGTCTCGGAGCTGTCCTGGAAGCACGTCGATCACCCCAGTGAGGTCGTCGAGGTCGGCCAAGAGGTCACCGTCGAGGTTCTCGACGTCGACATGGACCGCGAGCGGGTCTCCCTGTCTCTCAAGGCGACGCAGGAGGATCCCTGGCAGCAGTTCGCTCGAATGCACCAGATCGGTCAGGTCGTGCCGGGCAAGGTCACCAAGCTCGTGCCCTTCGGCTCGTTCGTACGCGTCGAGGACGGCATCGAGGGACTGGTGCACATCTCCGAGTTGGCGGAGCGCCACGTCGACATCCCTGAGCAGGTGCTCAACGTCGGTGACGAGATCTTCGTCAAGGTCATCGACATCGACCTGGAGCGGCGCCGCATCAGCTTGTCCCTCAAGCAGGCCAACCAGGGCAATCTCACCGAAGCCGCCGTCGGCGACTTCGATCCAACCCTCTACGGCATGGCCGCCACCTACGACGAGCAGGGCAACTACCTCTACCCCGAAGGATTCGACCCAGAGACGCAGGACTGGCTCCCGGGCTACGAGAAGCAGCGGGAGGAGTGGGAGCGGCAGTACGCCGAAGCCCAGACGAAGTACGAGGCCCACAAGAAGCAGGTCGAAGAGGCGCAGCGTGCGGAGGTGGAAGCTGCCGGACCGTCGACGTACTCCTCCGAGCAGCGTGAAGACAGTGGAGCCTTGGCGTCGGACGAGGCGCTGGCTGCGTTGCGGGAAAAGCTCGCCGGCGGTCGCTGAGGTTCATCCGTCGGCGGGCCGCGTCGGTGATGAAGGTCGGGGTGACCGGCGGCATCGGGTCAGGCAAGAGCGAGGTCTCCCGAGTGCTGGCGGGGTGTGGAGCAGTGCTCGTCGATGCCGACGAAGTGGCCCGTGAGGTCGTCGCCCCCGGTAGTCCTGGTCTGGCCGCAGTTCTGGCGGCGTTCGGAGAGGACATGGCGCGTCCCGATGGTTCGCTCGACCGGCAGCGATTGGGTCGCGTCGTGTTTGCGGACCAGGCGCTGCGCCGCCGGCTCAACGACATCGTGCACCCGCTGATCGAGCGGCGTACGGCGCAACTCTTCGCCGCCGTACCGCCGGACGCAGTGGTCGTCCACGACGTGCCGCTGCTGGTGGAGAACGACCTTGTTGATCGGTACGACTTCGTCGTGGTGGTCGAGGCACCGGTGGCCGATCGGGTGGCCCGGGTGGTGGCCCGGACCGGCCTCGGCGAGGACGAGGTGCTTCGACGGATAGCAGCTCAGGCAGACGACGCCAGCCGGCGCAAGGCGGCGGACGTGGTGATCACCAACGGCGGCACAGTGGAGGAGCTCCATGCCCGGAGCCGACAGCTATGGAACAACCTGCAAGGCGGCGAAAAGGCTGTACGGCGACCCACCTTTCACAGTGAGTAAGTGCACATGAGCACAAAGTCAGTGTTTGGACCGGTACCCTGAGCAGCGACGGCCGCTCGCCTAAGCAGGTCGGCCACGTCCGAGCGATGGACGAACCCGAGAGCAAAGGTGGATCGCGCGTGACTGTGCTGGGCAACCCGTCCGCGGACCTGGGGTCCCCGCGCAGCGCCTCCGACAGCCTCCTCGCCGAGAGGCTTGCGGCGGAGGCCGGCCAGCTGCTCCTCCAGGTGCGCGCCGAGCTTGGTGGGGGTGAACCCGGCCTCCTGCGTAATGAGGGTGATCGCCGCTCGCACGAGCTGCTCATGCGCCGGCTGGCCGCTGAGCGCCCCGCTGACGCGGTGCTCTCCGAGGAGGGCAAGGACGACAGGAGCCGGCTGAGCGCCGACCGTGTGTGGATCGTCGACCCGCTCGACGGGACGCGGGAGTTCAGCGAACCCCCGCGCGACGACTGGGCGGTCCACGTGGCGCTCTGGGAGCGGGGCGAGCTGGTCGCTGGCGCTGTCGCGCTCCCCGCGCGCGATGTCGTCCTCGGTACGTCGCAGCCGACGCCACTCCGCCCAGCTCGCAGCGGTCGGCTGCGGGTGGTCGTGAGCCGCACTCGCCCGCCGGCGGTGGCCACTGCGGTGGCGGCGGGCCTCGACGCCGAGTTGGTGCCCATGGGGTCCGCCGGGGTAAAGGCAGTCTCGGTACTGCTCGGCGACGTAGACGTCTATGTCCACGCCGGTGGGCAGTACGAGTGGGATTCCGCAGCGCCGGTAGCGGTCTGCCGAGCCGCCGGTCTGCACTGCTCCCGTATCGACGGGAGTCCGTTGCTCTACAACCAAGAAGACGTGCTGCTACCCGATCTCCTCGTGACCAGGCCAGAGCACGCCGCCGCCACACTTGACGCCATCGCCCGTGACACCTGACCCGGCGCCAGTCATCCGCACCCTCGACCGAAACACGGAGAACCCATGACAGTCATCGACTACGAGCTCAGCCAGCTGGACCAGCTGGAGGCGGAGTCGATTCACATCATCCGCGAGGTCGCCGCGGAGTTCGAGCGTCCCGTATTGCTCTTCTCCGGCGGTAAGGACTCGATTGTGATGGCCCGGCTGGCGGAAAAGGCCTTCTGGCCGGCGCGGCTGCCCTTCCCGGTCATGCACGTCGACACCGGTCACAACTTCGAAGAGGTCATGGACTACCGCGACCGTCGCGTGAAGGAGTTGGGGGCGCGGCTCGTGGTCGCCTCTGTGCAGGAGTCCATCGACAAGGGCCGGGTGGTCGAGCAGACCGGTCCGCGAGCCTCTCGCAACCCGCTGCAAACGGTCACCCTGCTCGACGCCCTCACCGAGCACCGTTTTGATGCAGTCTTCGGCGGTGCCCGTCGCGACGAAGAAAAGGCGCGCGCCAAGGAGCGGGTCTACTCCTTCCGCGACGAGTTCGGGCAGTGGGATCCGAAGAACCAGCGACCGGAGCTGTGGAGCCTCTACAACGGGCGGCACCGCAAGGGCGAGCACATCCGCATCTTCCCGCTCTCCAACTGGACAGAGCTCGACGTGTGGCAGTACATCGAGCGCGAAGAGCTGGAGATCCCCTCTATCTATTTCTCCCACCGCCGTCAGGTCTTCGCCCGCGACGGGATGCTGTTGTCCCTCGGCCCCGCCATGCAGCTGCTGCCCGACGAGGAGCCGTTCGAGGCGACCGTGCGCTACCGCACCGTCGGGGACATGTCCTGCACCGGCGCGGTGGAGTCCGCCGCCGCAACGGTCGAGGAAATCATCGTCGAGGTCGCGGCGAGCCGCATCACCGAGCGTGGCGCTACTCGAGCAGACGACCGGGCGTCGGAGGCGGCGATGGAGGACCGCAAGCGCGAGGGGTACTTCTAGGCAGCGCGTGGGCGTTCAGGCCGACGCGTGGCTGACGAGAGACCGACTGAAGCGAACCGAGCACGGCTGACCTGTAAAGCCGATGACGAAGCGGAGTGCGAGCTAGACATGGAACTGCTGCGACTGGCGACGGCTGGTTCCGTCGACGACGGGAAGAGCACGCTCATCGGGCGACTGCTCTACGACACGAAGTCCATCTTCGAGGATCAGCTGCAAGCGGTGGAGCGCACCAGCCGCGACCGCGGCGACGAGTACACCGACCTGGCGCTGCTCACAGACGGGTTGCGGGCCGAGCGCGAGCAGGGCATCACCATCGATGTCGCCTATCGCTACTTCGCCACCCCGCGCCGAAAGTTCATCATCGCGGACACTCCGGGTCACATCCAGTACACGCGCAACATGGTGACCGGCGCCTCCACCGCCAACCTCGCGCTCGTGCTGGTCGACGTACGCAACGGGCTCGTCGAACAGAGCCGTCGGCACGCCTTCCTCGCGTCGCTGTTGCGGGTCCCGCACCTCGTCCTCTGCGTGAACAAGATGGACCTCGTCGACTACGACGAAGAGGCGTTCGAACGGGTGCGGGAGGAGTTCCGCGCGTTCGCGACCAAGCTGCAGATCCCGGACCTCACGGTGATCCCGATCTCTGCGCTCAAGGGCGACAACGTCGTCCAGCGGTCGGCCACCATGCCGTGGTACGACGGCCCGTCCCTCCTGCATCACTTGGAGGAGCTCCACATCGCCTCGGACCGCAACCTCATCGACGTCCGGTTCCCGGTGCAGTACGTCATTCGACCGAAGTCCGATCGCAATCACGACTACCGCGGGTACGGCGGACTGGTTGCGGCGGGTGTCTTGAAGAAGGGCGACGAGGTAATGGTGCTGCCCTCTGGCCTCACCTCCACCGTGACCGGGGTCGATCTGGCGGAGAAGGAGGTCGAGGAGGCCTTCCCGCCCATGGCGGTGACCCTGCGCCTCGCCGACGACCTGGACATCAGCCGCGGCGACATGATCTGCCGCGAGCACAACCAGCCGACGGTGAGCCAGGACGTCGACGCCATGATCGTGTGGATGACGCAGAATTCGCGACTGCGTCCGGGTGCGAAGTACACCGTCAAGCACACCACCCGGACGGCGCGTGCGCTGGTGAAGGACCTGCAGTACCGGCTCGACGTCAACACCCTGCACCGCGACGAGTCCGCCAACGAGCTGTCGCTCAACGAGATCGGGCGGGTGAGTCTGCGCATGACGCAGCCGCTGTTCGTCGACGAGTACCGCCGCAACCGGACGACCGGCAGCTTCATCCTCATGGAGGAAGCCACCGGGAACACGGTCGCCGGAGGCATGATCGTCGGCTCGACCTGAGCACGCTGGCTCCCTGAGCCTGGTCGGTGCCGCCCTACTCCGTGCGGCCCCGCTCGATGAACCCGAGCTCGGTGAGCCGGTCGAGGACGAGTGACACCGCGTCGGCGACGTCCGTGCGCGAGGTGTCGACGACGACGTCCGCGTCGGCGGGCGTCTCGTAAGGGTCGGAGACGCCTGTGAACTCGGGGATCCGACCAGCGCGCGCCTGCGCGTACAAGCCCTTGCGGTCGCGCTGCTCGCACACCTCCATCGGGGTCGATACGTGGACGAGCACGAAGCCGCCGTGCCGTTCGACCATCTCCCGCACGGCCCGACGGGTGGCGTCGTACGGCGCGATCGGTGCGCACACCGCGATACCACCGGCCTTGGTGATCTCCGCGGCCACGAAGCC
>JBBSMJ010000050.1:0-7912 GCA_038233235.1 Actinomycetes bacterium
GTGAGCACCCGAGCGCAGCGGCAGTCGACGGCCAGCAGCCGCACCCGTCCGACGTCGCGGACGTAGCTCCAGCGGGCGCTCTCCGGGTCCTGATCCACCCCGTAGGAGAAGTCGTCGAGCAGCGGCCCGGCGTTGCCGTCGGCCGCACGCACGCGGGCGAAGAGCGGGTCGCTCGAGAGCTCCGCGGGGGACATGTTGCCGAGGTGCTGATACACCCAGTACGACGTGAGCCCGCCGACGATCCGCTTCTGCCACCAGTCGAGCTGGCGGATGTCCTCCCGCCACGTGTGCGACGTGTTCCAGTCGTCGCGGACGTCGTGGTCGTCGAAGATCATCATGCTGGGGAGCGTGGAGAACACCCAGCGGATCGCTGGGTCCGACCATGCCGTGTGGTAGAGCCAGGTGTACTCCTCGAAGTCGGCGAGTTCCTCCCCCGCCCCCTCGTCGGTGTCGCGCCGCTGCTCGATCCCTTGGCGTACGTCTTCGGGGGTGTCGTCGGCGTACACCTGATCGCCCAGCATGAACACCAGGTCGGGCCACTCTTCCTTGGACAGCCGCATCAGCCGCTGCCCGAACGCGGCGAGCATGTCCACCCCGTGCTTGCGGCGTTCCTTGGGCTGTTCGGGCACGCTGGTTCGACACGAACCAAACATCAGCCGGACCGGACCGGCTGATCCGCGGGTGCGGATGCAGCTGGGCGGGAACTCCGCGTCGGGCTCCGGCCACACCTGCCGGCCGTCGAGCTCGACCGTGTACGGCGTCGTCGTGCCGGGGGTGAGCCCGTCGAGGACGACCAGCGCGTAGTGGTGGCCGTGGACCTCGAACGTCCGGGCGGTGTGGTCGAGCACGCGCACCTCGCACGATGCGTCGGTCTCGACCCACACGGTTGCCTGCCGCTCGTCGGCGTAGCGCTGCATCGGCCCCAGGATCAGCTCGGCCATGTCATCCGTCCTTCGGGTCGAGGGCGTCGAAACGTGACGCCACCAGGTCGTGCAGCGCGGCAAACAACGTCGGCGGCGCCGCCAGCACCAGGTCATACCCAGCTGGGGCGCCGTTGCTCCCTCCGACGATCGCTCCGGCCTCACGGGCCACCAGTGCACCGGCCGCGAGGTCCCACGGATTGCACCCGCGCTCGTAGTACCCGTCGACGCGGCCGGTGGCGACAGAGCACAGGTCGATCGCGGCCGAGCCGCCGCGCCGGATGTCGCGGACGCGTGGCAGCACGGCACTCACGATCTCGGCCTGCCACGCCCGGTCGGCTGCGGAGTAGCCGAAGCCGGTGGCGATGAGCGACTGCCCCAGCTCCCGCGGCTCGCCCACCCGCAGCACCCGACCGCCCAGCCGGGCACCGCCGCCCAGGATCGCGGTCCACGTCTCACCCAACGCGGGGGCATGGACGACGCCCGCAACGACTTTCCCGTCGACTTCGGCGGCGATACTCACCGCCCATGCCGGATAGCGGTAGAGGTAGTTGACGGTGCCGTCGATGGGGTCGACCACCCAGCGGACGCCGCTGCTGCCCGTGGTGTCCATCCCTTCCTCGCCGAGCATGCCGTCGTCCGGACGCGCTTCCCGCACCGCGTCCGCGATGAGCCGCTCGGCGGCGGTATCCATGGTGGTGACGATGTCCGTCGGGCTGGACTTGGTGCCCATGTCGAGCGCACCATCGGGCCGCTCGTCGACGAGCAGCCGGCCGGTCCGCTGCGCGATGTCGACGGCAAGGTCGAGCAGCTCAGCCGGGTCGGGCCGCGAAGCACCGGCAGCGCCGCTCACCTGACGCTCACCCGGCGCTCTCCTGGGCCACCGCGGGCCGGGAACCGCGGGGGTTGGGGCAGCAGCCGGCGGGACACACGTCGTGGCTAGCGCCGAGCGCCCCGAGGCTGCGCTGCGGAGCCTGGCCGACTCGTTCCAACACCAGTTCGCGGACCATCGTCACGAACTGGGGATCGGTACCGACCGTGCCGGCCCGTACCACCGGCAGGCCGAGCTCCGCCGCGCGGTTGCGCGCTTCGACGTCGAGATCCCACAGCACCTCCACGTGGTCGGAGACGAAGCCGATAGGCACCAGCACCCCCGCCGGCGCACCACCGCGGTGCAGCTGCTCCAGGTGGTCACCCACGTCCGGCTCCAGCCACGGCTGGGTCGGCGGGCCGCTGCGGCTCTGGTAGACGAGGTCCCAGGAATGCCTCGTCCCGGTGGCCACGGCGACGGCGTCGGCGACCAGTGCAGCGGTCTCCCGATGCTGCACGACGTACGCCCCGCCGTCCGGGCCGCTGGTCTCCATCTGCGCCAGCGGGATGCTGTGTGTGGTGAACACCAGGTGCGCGCCCGCGCGTACGGCCGCGGGCAGCTCCTCCACGGCGGCGACCGTGTGGCGCACCATCGGCTCTACGAATCCGGGGTGGTTGAAGTAGTGGCGGATCTTGTCCAGCTGCGGCGCATCCGGCCCGACCTCGGCCGCGGCGTCCGCCAAGTTCTCGCGGTACTGCCGACAGCCGGAGTACGACGCGTACGCCGAGGTGACGAAAGCCAGCGCCCGGCGTACGCCGTCACGAGCCATGTCGGCCAACGCGTCGGCGAGGTAGGGCGCCCAGTTGCGGTTGCCCCAGTAGACGGGCAACTCGAGGTCGTGGACCGCGAAGTCCGCCCGCAGCGCCGCCAGCAGCGCCCGGTTCTGGTCGTTGATCGGGCTGACACCGCCGAAGTGGGCGTAGTGGCTGCCCACCTCGGCGAGCCGCTCGCGCGGGATATTGCGCCCGCGGGTGACGTTCTTCAGGAACGGGATGACGTCGTCCGGCCCCTCCGGACCGCCGAAGGAAACCAGCAGGAGGGCGTCGTACATGGGCCGATCATCGTCCTACGGAGCGGCCGCTGGCGAGCTGGGCGGGTTACTGCGGGTGGGTTGGGGTGAGACCGGCGGGTCGGTCGGGGTCGGGGACGGCGTCGGCGTCGGGGTGTCACCGCCTGCGGTGGGCGACGCGCTGGGCGACGGCTCCGCGGATGGGCTCGCCGCCGGCACGTCCGCGCCAGCGGGTTGGTCGGCGTCGTTCCTTCGCTTCTCCTCGTCGGCTGCGCTCGATCCACTGGTCAACCGACCGAGGGTCGTGGCCGCCCCTGGGTCGTCGGTACGGTCACCGGCCACCATGCTGGCGACCGGACGCTGGCCGACGACCTCGACCAGCGTGAGGCTCGTCACGGCGACGGCGAAGACGATCGCCGCGGTCCCGGCCACCGCGAGTGGACGCACCCGCCGCGGCGCGGCGGTACTGCCGGACAACTGCAGCCCGGACACGGACCGCACCCTGCGCAGCCGTTCCTGGGTGCGGGCGATGGAGTGGCCGTAGACCGCACTCCCCACGGTGGCGACCACACTCATCACCGCGGCGCCGATGACGGTGCCGGCCACTCCCAGGGTGGAGGCGGCCACTGCCGCGGAGGCGGCAGCCAAGGCGCTGGCGGCGACCTGCTTGGCGTTCAACTCGAAACGGTGGTGCGGGACAGACATCGACGCGTTCTCCGTACCTCTCTGGTTGGATCCCGGCCGGCGTACCTGACCGGCCTCACCTATCGAAGATACGGGGAGCACTCGGGTGCAGCTGACCGCTGGAGACGTGAGAAGCGTCACCCGTAGCAATGGCTGTGCTGGGTGACGGCAGCGGAGAATCCACGCAGCTTCTGCGGACGCGCCGCGTGCCGGTCGTGGATTCGGGCGCGTCCAGGCGCGAGACTGCGGCGTGGAACGTGCGGTACGGCCCAGCGGAGGGATACGGCATGCGGCATCTGCAGCTCCTCGGGGTCAGCGCAGACGGCGCTGCCCTCGAGTTGGAGTGGGAGGGGGCCATCTACCGCCTCCCCGTCGACGAGCAGCTGCGCGCCGCGGTGCGGCGCGACCCCAGCCGACCCAGCCCGGCTCAGGAGGCGCCACTCACCCCGCGCGACATGCAGGCCCGCATGCGGGCCGGGGAGACCGCCGAGGAGGTCGCCGACTCCGCCGGCATCCCCGTCGACCGCGTCCGCCGCTACGAGGGGCCGGTGCTCGCCGAGCGGGCCGCCAAAGCCGCGGAAGCCCGAGCGGCTGCGGTCCGCCGACCGGGTATGGAGCAGCCCCCTAAGCCGAAGCCACTGGAGGCGCTCATGGCGCCTGCCTTGGCCGATCGCGGGGTGGACGTAGCCGACGGTGAGTGGGATGCCTGGCGCCGGGTGGATGGTCGCTGGCAGGTGCTCTTCACCTTTGCTACGGCCGCGGGCGACGACGAGGGCCGCGCGCTGTGGGTCTACGACCCGGCCCGCGCCACCGTCACGCCCGAAGACGACGAGGCGCGGCGACTCGTCGGC
Source organism: Actinomycetes bacterium (assembly GCA_038233235.1). GTDB lineage: Bacteria > Actinomycetota > Actinomycetes > JBBSMJ01 > JBBSMJ01 > JBBSMJ01. Next base: position 4,336 of record JBBSMJ010000050.1, read on the forward strand.
CTCGAACCGCTGAGCCCCACCCAGACAAGTGCCACGCCGACTGCTTCCGAGCCGTCCGTCTTGGTGCCTCGGCGCGCCCCCGCACTGGATGAGGAGCCGGAGCTGTTCGAGCTCCCCGAGCTGGCGGCGGCTGCCGGCGACGGTCGACTGCCCAGGAGCCGCGGCCAGGGCGGACGCCCAGATGCCGCTGCTTCTCCCGGAGCTCCGGCTGGAGCTAGAGCAGCTCAGGACGCCCCAGCACGCTCCCGGGGGACCAAGCGGGCCAGCGTTCCGTCCTGGGACGACATCGTCTTCGGGGCGGCCAAGCGCGACTGAGGAGGTCACCCAGCCGGGACCACCGTCAGGTTCTTGCCGACCCGTACGGCGTCCACGAGCCGCTCACCGCGGCCAACGACTCCGCCGGGCCAGACGACAGAGCGCACCAGCTCTCCGTCGACGACCGCGTCCTTTCCCACCACCGACGCGCCACCCGAGGCCGCCATGTTGGCCGCCAGATAGGTGGCAGGGGTACCGCAGTCGATGACCACCTTCGCCGTGGCATGGAGGTCAAGGGCGCCACGCGCATGCAGCCCCCGCCAGCTCACCTCGTACAGGTCAGACGGCACCGGTCGCAGCTCCCGCACCACGGTCCACGGCAGCAGCGCCGAACCGACGTAGCGCAGTTCGGCGAAGTCCCCGCGATCGGGGTCACGGGTGCACAGCAGCCGGGTGCGCTCGCCATCCCAGCCGGCGACGAGCCCAGCCAGCGCCGCCGCCGGATCGCCGGCGTGCCAGGTGTCGGCGTTGGCCACGAGAACCGGCCGGCCGTCGATCCAGTCCCGCAGGTTCGCCAGCGCTCCGGCGGTGCCCAGAGCTCGAGGATGCTCGAGCGCCAGGTGCACCGGCCGGCCGCTCAGATGAGCGACCACCTGGTCGGCGAGATGATGGGCGTTGACCGCGACCGCGTTGGCGTACGGCGTCACCCGGTCCAGCGCCCAGTCCAGCAGCGGCCGGTCGAGGATCGGGCACAGCGCCTTGGGCCGCACGGTGGTCAGCGGACGCAGCCGGGTGCCGGCCCCCGCGGCGAGCACCACACCGGCGAACTCCGCCCCGCCGGGCTCAGTGGGGCCGACGATGGCCGGAGCTGGCGGCATCAGTCCGGTCGCCTCCGGGAGCCGCGGGCGACCGGGCGCCGCGGGTCGCCGATCCAGTCGCTCCACGAGCCGACGTAGAGCGCTGCCGGCACACCGGCGACGGTGAGCGCGAGCACCTCGTGGGCCGCGGTCACCCCCGACCCGCAGTACACCCCCACCTCGGTACCGGGTGCCGCCCCAAGTGCGGCGAAGCGCTCCCCCAACTCCGCCGCGGGCAGCAGCCGCCCGGTTGCTGCCAGGTTGTCGCTGGTCGGCGCGCTGACGGCGCCGGGAATGTGCCCCGCCACTGGGTCGATGGGTTCGGCCTCCCCCCGGTAGCGCGCTGCCGCCCGGGCATCGAGCAGCACTCCCTCCCGCGCCAGCACTACCGCGGAATCGGCGTCGAGCAGCGGCAAGTGTCCGGGGTGGGCTCGAAACGTCCCGGTGCCCGGTGCCGGCTCGTCGGTGACGACCGGATAGCCGGCCGACACCCACACTCGATATCCACCGTCGAGAACCCGTACCCGGGAGTGTCCGAAGTAGCGCAGCAGCCACCACGCCCGGGCGGCGGCAGTCGCGTCGACTTCGTCGTAGACGACGACGTCCCGGTCGGCGTCGACCCCGCATCGGCGCATCGCAGCGGTGAACGCGGCGGGGTCAGGGAGCGGGTGCCGCCCGCCCGCTCCGGGCGGGCCGGCGAGGTCACGGTCCAGGTCGACGAACCGCGCCCCCGGCAGGTGGCCCTCGTCGTACGCCCGCCGGCCCGATGGCCCGCCGAGCCGCCAGCGGACGTCGAGCAGCGTGGGCGCCGGGGTTGCGGCGAGGGCGCCCAGCAGGGTGTCCGGGTCGACGAGCGGGGCGAGTTGGGGCGTCACGCCGGTCGAGTCTGCAGGACGCTCTCGGATCCCGCCCATCCGGCGTACCCCGGGCTCCGAAGACGGAGCGAGGGCGTGTCACCGGTGACCAGCCGCCGGTGCCACGCCCTCGCTCCATCTCCACTCGGTGAAGTCGCTCGAATCCCAGGACGCGGTCCAGTCACCGCACCTCGAGCAGCGGCACGAGTTGCTCGGCGACGGTCAGCGACCCGTGCACTCCCACCAAGACGGATTCACGCGGCTCCCGCTGCGTTGCGACCAGCGCCACGTCGGCGCACGGTGCCGCCACGACATCACCGATCCGCTCGCGCAACTCTGCGGCGACGTAGGGGCCGAACCATCCCGCGGTGATCGCTTCGTCCCGGCTCGCCACCCAGACCAGGTCGCCCAGGCGTTCCCGCCAGGCGGCGAGGACGTCGTCGGCGGCACCCGGGCGGGCATATACATGGCGGGCCCTGGATTCACCGCCGAGCAGCTCCACACCGTCGAGCAGCGCGGGGTCTGCGTCCAGGTCGATCCGATTGTCAGGGTCGATGTCGACCATCCCGTGGTCGGCGGTGACGTACATCGCCGTACCCGACGGCAGCCCCGCGGCCAGCTGTTCGACGAAGCGGTCAGCCTGCCGCAGCTGCGCCCGCCAGGCGGTCGAGCCGCACCCGCGCCGATGCCCGGTCGCGTCGAGATCACCGTAGTAGCAGTAGACCAGGGCGCGCTTCGCGGCGTGCAGCGCAGCCAGCGTCTCGGCCACCCGCTCGCCCGTCGTGTCCGCGCCGGCGAAGCGCGGGCCACGCAGGGCCGCCAGCGTAAGGCCGGAGGATGCCACGGCGGACGGGCCGACATGCGTAACGGTCATGCCGTCCGCCGCCGCCCGCTGGAACACCGTGGGGTAGGGCTGCCAGGTCAGCGGGTCGACCCGCTTATCCCAGTGCAGCGCGTCGAGCAGTCGGCCGGCTCCCGGCACCGCCACCTGGTACCCCAGCAGCCCGTGCTCGCCGGGCGGCCGGCCGGTGCCCAGCGAGCCGAGACTCGTCACCGTCGTGGCGGGAAAGCCCGCGGTCAGCGTGCGCGCACCCCGCAGCAATCCGGTCAGGTAGGGCGCCTCGTCCGGGTGGGCGCGCAGCAGCTGGTCGCCCATCCCGTCGACGAGGACCACCAGCGTCCGGCGGGCCGCCGCCAGGCCCAGCCGGTCGTCCTCCCCAGCCACCCCGGCCGCGGCGAGCACCGAGGGCATGAGATCACCGAGCGCTGTGCTGCCGTATGCGGGGACCAGCGGCGCCGGCAGTACGCCGGGCGCCTGGACCGGAACGGTCATCGAGACCGGCCGGAAACCGCCTCGGACAGGTCGGCGGCGAAGGTGAGTGTCTGGGTGACCGCCTCCTGCCCCTCGGCCGCCGCGCTTACCCGTAGCGAAAGGTCGTCGGCGGACAGCGACCCGGTGTAGCCGTGGTCGGCTTCGCAGGTCGGGTCGTCGCAGCTGGCCGGTTCCAAATCCACCCGGCCGACGATGCCCCAGCCCACCGCGAGCACCACCTCGCTGGCTGCGGTCCCCGGCCGGTAGTGCGCCGGGTCGGGCACGACCCGGGTCACCAC
>JBBSMJ010000051.1:0-7889 GCA_038233235.1 Actinomycetes bacterium
CGAAGCCGGCGCCCACGGCGGCATCGGCGGCCAGGTCGAGGTCGGCGTCCGGGAGGACGACCATGTGGTTCTTCGCGCCACCGAGCGCCTGGACGCGCTTGCCCGCCCGGGTGCCCTGCTCGTAGACGTGACGGGCGACCGCCGTCGACCCGACGAAGCTGACTGCCGCGATGTCGGGGTGCTTGAGGATGCGGTCGACGGCCACCCGGTCACCGTGGATGACGTTGAAGACCCCGGCCGGCAACCCGGCCTCTTCCCACAGCTCGGCGAGCAGCACAGCAGCCGAAGGGTCCTTCTCGCTGGGCTTGAGGACGACGGTGTCTCCGCAGGCGATCGCGACCGGTGCGAACCACAAGGGCACCATGACGGGGAAGTTGAACGGGGTGATGATGGCGACCGGCCCCAGCGGCTGGCGGATGGAATAGGAGTCGACCTTCGTCGAGACGTTCTCCGCGAAGCCGCCCTTCAGCAGGTGCGGCAGACCGCAGGCGAACTCCACCACCTCGAGACCGCGCTGCACCTCACCGGCCGCGTCGGCCGACACCTTCCCGTGCTCAGCGGTGACGACGTCAGCCAGTTGCTGCGCGCGCTGGCGCATCAGCTCCCGCATCGCGAAGAGCACCTGGCTGCGCCGGGCAAGGGAGGAGTCCCGCCAGGTGGTGAACGCGTGCTTGGCGGCGGCAACCGCCTCGTCGACCTCTGCCGGAGAGGCGAACGGCACGCGCGCACTCACCGCGCCGTTCGCCGGGTCATGCACGTCGCCGAAGCGTTCCGCACGGCCAGTCCAGGGCTTCCCGTCGACCCAGTGGGTGATAGTCGGCACCGTCGGAGATGTCACGCGCTCGACTCCGCGCGGGCTTCTGCGTCGACGGTTGCAATGGCGGCGGACAGGATCTCCAGCCCCTCGTCGGCTTCGGCTTCGGTCAGGGTGAGCGGCGGGGCGATGCGCAGCGCGTTGCTGTGCAAGCCGCCCTTGCCGACGAGCAGGCCGGCCTGTCGCGTCTCCTCGTGCGCCCGCGTCGCAGCCGCCGGGTTCGGTGTCATGGTGCCCGGCTCGACGAACTCCACCGCCATCATGAGTCCCTTGCCGCGTACGTCGCCGATGACGGGATGCCGCTCCGTCAGCCCACGCAGTCCCTCGAGGAGTCGGGTGCCGACCTTGGCGGCGTTGGCCTGCAGGTCATGGGCGAGCACGTACTCCAACGTTGCGGCCGCCGCAGTGGTCGACAGCGGATTGCCCCCGAAAGTAGAGATGGAGTTGGCCCGCAAGCAGTCCATGATGTCCGGTCGGGCCACCACTCCCCCGATGGACATCCCGTTGCCGAGCCCCTTGGCGAAGGTCATTGCGTCGGGTACGACCCCCTGGGCGCCGATGCCCCAGAAGTGGTCACCGGTGCGTCCCCATCCCGTCTGGACCTCGTCGGACACGAAGGGGATTTCGTGCTCGTCGAGCACCTCCTTGAGCGCGGCGAAGTAGCCGTCCGGCGGAACGACGAAGCCGCCGACGCCCTGGATGGGTTCGGCGATCATGCAGGCGATGTCGCCAGCGGTGGTCGTGGTGATCACATCGCGCAGGTCCTCGGCGCAGGCCGCGACGAAGTCGGCGTCGGACAGGTGCCGGAACGGGCTGCGGAAGCGGTATCCGCTCTGTACGTAGCTGACGCGTACGGGGGACAGTGCGGAGGCCGCCCAGCCGCGGTTTCCGGTGACGCCCATCGCGGCGTAGGACCGGCCGTGGTAGCTGTTACGCAGGGCGAGGATCTGGTGAGAGCGACGGAACTGCGTGGTGAGAAGCAGCGCCGCTTCGTTCGCCTCGGTGCCGGACGAGGTGAAGAAGACCTTCGCGTCGGGAATGCCGGACAGCTCGGCAATGCGCTCGGCCAACTCGACTTGGGTGCGGATGAGATAGAGCGTCGAGGTGTGGACGACGCCGCTGCGGAGCTGCGCTTCCACCGCGTCGCGAACCTCGGCGACGTCGTAGCCGAGCATGTTGGTGAGGATGCCGGCGAAGAAGTCGAGATACTCACGTCCCTCGCCGTCGGTCACCCGGCGACCACTGCCGCTGACGATCTCGATGGGCTCCTGGTAGTACAGCGACAACCACGAGGGCAGCACCTGGCGGTGGCGGTCGTGCAGTTCGGCGTGCGACACGGTGGTCCTTTCGCGGGTTCGGTTGGGTGGTCGGGTGCTGCTCATGGTCGGCGGGTCCGTGCGGCGTTGGCCAGCTGGCCGCCAAGGACGACGGCAAGCGCCACCAGGAACATCAGCGCCCCGATGACGTTGACCTGCGGCGGTACGCCACGCTGTGCGGCCCCCCACACGTACATCGGGAAGGTGACGGTGCTGCCCGAATTGAAGTTGGTGATGATGAAGTCGTCGAAGGAGAGGGCGAAAGCCAGCAAGGCCGCCGCCACGATGCCCGGCATGGCGAGCGGGAGGGTGATCCGGCGAAACGTCGACCACTCGTCGGCGTAGAGGTCCATGGCCGCCTGCTCGAGTCGGGCGTCCATGCCGGACAACCGCGCCTTGACGGTGACGACGACGAAGCTGATGCAGAACATCACGTGGGCGAGCAGGATCGTCCAGAAGCCGAGCGCGATGAGGTTGGCGTTGACGAAGAGGGCCAGCATGGACGAGCCCATGACGACCTCCGGCGTGGCCATCGGCAAGAAGATGAGCAGGTTGGTGGCGGCGCGCCCGCGGAAGCGGTGGCGGGCGAGCGCGAAGGCGATGAGCGTCCCTAGACCGGTCGCCACGACGGTCGCCAGTAGGGCGATCTGGATGCTGAGCCACACGGCATCGCACATGCCGGGGACACCACAGACGTTTGCCCAGTTGGAGACGGTGAAGGAGTTCCAGGTGTAGTTCAGTCGGCCAGCGGGATCGTTGAAGGAGAAGAGCACCACCACGAAGACCGGTAAGAACATGTAGAGCAGCGTGAGAGCGGCAGCGGTCGCCACCAGGTGCCGGCTCACGAAGCGCAGTACGCGCGTGGGCAGCGACGGCCCGCGCCGGGTGGCGCCGGGGGCTCCGGTCAGCGTTGTCGCGGCGCTTGCCACTCAGACCAACTCCTCGGTGCCGGCGCGCCGGACGTAGAACCACACGAGGACAACGATGGAGACCATCAGCGTGAACGACAGGGCCGCTGCCGAGGGGTAGTCCAAGACGCGCAGGAACTGGCTGTCGATCACCGTACCGATCATGCTCTGCCGGGGTGTGCCGAGCAGCCGCTGGTTGATGTAGTCGCCGGCGGCGGGGATGAAGGTGAGCAGTGTCCCCGCCACGACGCCGGGCAGCGACAGCGGGAACGTCACCTTGCGGAAGGTAGTGAAAGCGGAGGAGTAGAGATCCCCCGCCGCTTCCAGCAGCCGCCGGTCGATCCGCTCCAGACTCGCGTAGAGCGGCAGCGTCATGAAGGGCAGGAAGTTGTAGGTCAGGCCGAGGATGACGGCGAAGGGCCGGGCCAGTAAACGGAAGTCGGGGCTCAGCACGCCGATCTCCTTGAGCTGGCCGAGCAACAAGCCCTGATCTCCGAGGATCGCCGTCCAGGCAAGAGTGCGCACCAGGAAGCTGGTGAAGAACGGTGCGATGACGAGGACAAGAAGGACGTTCTTCCACCGACCGGCCTTGAACGCGATGGCGTAGGCGAGCGGGTAGGACACCAGCAACGCCAGCACGGTCGCCATCGCCGCGTAGCCGAAGGAACGGAAGAACTGCTCGCTGAAGGCGCTGAGGGCTTCGGTGTAGTTGGCGACCCGGAAGGCCGGCCGGTAGCCCTCGTCGATGGATCCCACCTGCAGAGACGTCGAGAACAGGGTTGCCATCGGGGCGAGAAAGAAGACGGCCAGCCACACCAGTCCTGGCAGCAGCAACGCGTAAGGCACCCACCTTCGGCGGCGCCGGACAGGTTCCGCCGGTGCGGGCGGCGCACCACCGCGTACGGCGGTGAGAGCGCTCATCCCGTCACCTTGACGCGCGAGACCGGTGCCGATTCCTCCGCAACCGGCTCCACCGCGTCCGCCTCCGCTGACCTGTCGAAGGCAAAGGTGTGGGCGGGATGCCAGTGCAGCACGACGGTCTCTCCAGGCGTCGCGCTGCGGCGTTCGGCCGAGGTGTTCTGCGCAAACACCACGAGTTCCTGTCCCCAGGAGGTGCGTACGAGGAACTGGGTGCTCGTCCCGGTGAAGCTGGTGTCGGTGATGACTCCGCTGAGCTGGTTGGCGCCCATGGCGGATCGGGAGTCCCCCGTTTCCCGCGCGTTCCCCGTCGCGAGGTGGATCTTCTCCGGCCGTACGCCGACGAACACCGTCTCTGACGTCGCCCTGCTCCTGTCGGCCGGCATGGCCAACCGCTGTCCGGCGACGTCGAGCAGCAGGTCGTTACCGCTGCGCCCGCTGACCCGAGCCTGGACGAGGTTGGACTGGCCGAGGAAGTTGGCGACGAACACAGTGGCGGGGGACTCGTACAGGGAGGCGGGGTCGCCGAGCTGCTCCACCCTGCCGGCGTTCATGACCGCGATGGTGTCCGCCATCGTCATGGCCTCTTCTTGGTCATGCGTGACGTGGACGAAGGTAAGGCCGACCTCCAGCTGGATCCGCTTCAGTTCCAGCTGCATCTGCCGGCGCAGTTTGAGGTCGAGCGCACCCAGTGGCTCGTCGAGCAGCAGCACTCGCGGATGATTGATGAGCGCGCGGGCGAGGGCTACCCGCTGTTGCTGGCCTCCGGAGAGCTGGCTCGGCCGACGACGCTCGTAACCGGCGAGCTGGACGAGCTCGAGTGTCTCCTTCACCTGCCGCGGTATGTCCTTTTGGCCACGACGTCGCAACCCGAAGGCGATGTTCTCCTGGATGTCGAGGTGCGGGAAGAGGGCATAGCTCTGGAAGACAGTGTTGACCGGGCGCTTGTACGGTCGGCGGTCGGTGACGTCTTCCTCGCCGAGGATGATGCGCCCGGAGGTGGGTGCCTCGAGCCCGGCGACCATCCGCAGCGTCGTCGTCTTGCCACACCCCGACGGACCGAGCAGCGCAAAGAACGAGCCCTCGGGGATATCGAGGTGCAGGTCGTCGACCGCAAGGAAGTCGCCGAAACGTTTCGTCAGCCCGTCGAGGCGCAGAGCGGCCCCAGCTCCCGCTACCCCCGAGTTACTCATGACCGCGCCCGCACCGGATGACCCTTCGGATCAGGCACCGATGACCCGCTGAAAAGCCTGCGTGTAGGTGCGCTCCTCCTCCGCCGACAGGTCCTTGAAGACGCTGGTCTTCGCCAACGTGGACTGGTCGGGGAAGATCAGCGGGTTGTCGGCCAACTCGGGGTCGATCTTCTCCATCTCCTCCTGGGCCCCCTCGACCGGACAGATGTAGTTGACCCAAGCGACCAGCTCAGCCGCCACAGCAGGGTCGTAGTAGTAGTTCATGAGCTTCTCGGCATTAGCTTTGTGGGCCGCCTTGTTCGGCACCATCATGTTGTCCGACCACAGCATGACTCCCGCGTCGGGGTTGACGAACTTGATGTTCTTGTCCTCGAACTGCAGCTGGATGACGTCACCGGACCAGGCCACGCACGCCGCGATGTTGCCCTTGGCGAGGTCCTGGGCGTATTCGTTGCCGGTGAACTTGCGGATCTGCCCCGAGTCGACGGCCTTCTGCACGCGGTCGATGGCTGCCGCGTAGTCGTCGGCGGTGAAGTCAGACGGGTCCTTACCCATGTCGAGCAGGGTGAGGCCCATGGTGTCGCGCATCTCGGTGAGCATGGTGACCTTGCCCTTGAGGTCGGCGCGCGTCAGCAGCTCCTCGACGGAGCCCACCGCGCCGGTCACCTTGGCGTTGTAGGCAAGGCCGGCGAAGCCGCTCTGCCAAGGGAGGGTGAAGCTGCGGTCCGGATCGAACGGCGGGCTCTGCAACGCCGACCGCAGGTTGTCGGCGTTGGGCAGGTTGGCCTTGTCGAGCTGCTGCACGAAGCCGAGCCTGATCATGCGCGCAGCCATCCAGTCGGTGACCACGAACAGGTCACGCCCGATGGGTTGGCCGGCCTGCAACTGTGGACGCACCTTGCCGAAGAACTCGTCGTTGTCGTTGACGTCTTCGCTGTAGTCGACCTCGATGCCGGTCTGCTTGGTGAAAGCGTCGAGGGTGGGCCGCTTGCCCTCGTTCTTCCCCGCCACATCGATGTAGAGCGGCCAGTTGGAGAAGTTGACGACCTTCTCCTGCTGTGAACGGTCGGGTGCCACCTGCTCCTCCGGCTGCGGCGGTTCGACCGGATCGGTCCCGCAGGCAGCGAGCAGAGACCCGCCGGTGAGCGCCGCCGCGCCGTAGCCGGCCCCGCGCAGGAAGCGCCGTCGGGACAGACCGGCTCGAGTGAGCGCCATTCGAGGGTCGTACGAAGCCGTCATCGCGTCCTCCTGTTGTACGCCGTCGTCGGCGAGCGAGTTCGTTCCCGATCCTGGCAAACGGTCGGGGCCAAGACAAGGGATTCCGTCGTAACGATGATGCTTCGCCACGGTTTCCTTTGTCGCAGCCGGCGGGGAGGTAGCGTCATCAGGGCTCTATGTTGCTCATCACGTGCTTGACCCGGGTGTAGTCCTCGAAGCCGTACATCGACAGGTCCTTGCCGTAACCGGAGTGCTTGAAGCCCCCGTGCGGCATCTCCGCGACCAGCGGGATGTGGGTGTTGATCCACACGCTGCCGAAGTCGAGACGCTTGGCCATGCGCATCGCGCGCCCGTGATCACGGGTCCACACGCTGGACGCGAGGCCGTACTCCACGCCGTTGGCCCAGCGGACCGCCTCGTCCTCGTCGGAGAACCGCTGCACCGTGATCACCGGCCCGAAGACCTCGTTCTGCACGATCTCGTCGTCCTGGACCACCTGGGAGACCACCGTCGGGTCGTAGAAGTACCCGCGGTCGCCGTGACGGGCGCCGCCGGTGGCCAGCTTCGCGTGGTCGGGGAGCCGGTCGACGAACCCGCTGACCTTCTCCAGCTGGTTGGCGTTGTTGAGGGGGCCGTACAGCGCGTCCTCCACGTCCGGAGGGCCCACGACGGTGCTGCGAGCTTGCTCGGTGAGCGCCGCCACGAAGTCGTCGTGCACCCCGGGACCGGCAAGCACTCGGGTGGCGGCCGTACAGTCCTGCCCGGCGTTGAAGTATCCGGCGATCGCGATGCCCTCGGCCGCCTTGTCGACGTCCGCATCGTCGAAGACCATCACCGGCGCCTTGCCCCCGAGTTCGAGGTGCACGCGCTTGAGGTCGCGCGCTGCCGCCGCCGCGACCTCCATCCCGGCCCGCACGCTGCCGGTGATGGACACCATCTGCGGGATGGGATGGGAGACGAGCGCGCGACCGGTGTCGCGGTCGCCGCAGATCACGTTGAACACACCGGACGGGAGGAACTCGGCGAGGATCTCGGCCATCATGACGGTGGTGACAGGGGTGGTCTCCGCCGGCTTGAGCACGACGCAGTTGCCCGCCGCGACCGCAGGTGCCCACTTCCAGACGGCCATCATCATCGGGTAGTTCCACGGCGTCACCTGGGCGCAGACACCCACCGGCTCCCGCCGCAGGAACGAGGTGTGGCCGGACATGTACTCCCCTGCCGACCGGCCTTCCAGCACCCGCGCCGCCGCCGCAAAGAAGCGGATCTGGTCGACCATCGGCGGAATCTCCTCGGTCCGGGTGAGCCCGATCGGCTTACCGGTGTTGCGGCACTCCGCGGCGATGAGATCCTCGGCCCGGGCCTCGATCGCGTCGGCGATCCGGAACATCGCCAGGCTGCGCTCGGAGGGCGTGGTGTCCCGCCACGTCTCGAAGGCCTGCGCCGCGGCCTTGCAGGCGCGGTCGACGTCGGATGCTCCGGACACTGGCGCGGTTCCGAAGACCTCCCCGGTGCTGGGGTC
>JBBSMJ010000052.1:0-7781 GCA_038233235.1 Actinomycetes bacterium
ATGGCCAACCGCTGCTTCATCCCGAGGGAGTAGTTCTTGGAGAGGTCGTCGGCCCGATCCCGCAGCCCAACTGCCTCCAGGCACTCATCCACTCGAGCCCGCGTCAGACCCGCGGTCTGGGCGAGCAGCCGCAGGTTGCGCCGGCCGGAGAACGTAGGAAAGAAAAGCGGGTTCTCTACGAGAGCGCCCACCTCGCCTACCACTGCCGGAAGATGCTGGGGAACCGGTCGCCCGAGCAGTTGCGCCGCGCCGGAGTCTGCGCGGACCAGTCCGAGCAGGATGCGGATCGTCGTGGTCTTCCCCGAACCGTTCGGGCCGAGAAACCCGTGTACCCCGCCCTCGTCCACGGTCAGGTCCAGCCCGTCGAGGGCCTTCTCCGGCGGCTTGCGCAAGCGGCGGTACGTCTTGTGTACGCCGTGCACCTCGATAACGCTCATGCCGCTCCCGTACGCCGCTGACGGCGCCCATTCGACCAGGGTCCCCGGCGGCAGGTTCTCACACCGCCAACGTGGCGGCGGCGTACGACGCGGGTGCTACCCGAAGCGGCCGGAGATGTAGTCCTCGGTTGCCTTCTCCGTCGGGTTGGAGAAGATCCGGCTGGTGTCGTCCATCTCGATCAGCCGTCCTGGCCGGCCGGGACCATCGATGGTGAAGAACCCGGTGCGGTCAGAGACCCGGGCCGCCTGCTGCATGTTGTGCGTGACGATGACGATTGTGTACTGCTCTTTGAGCGTCGCGATCAGGTCTTCGATCGCCAGCGTCGAGATGGGGTCGAGCGCGGAACACGGCTCGTCCATGAGCAGGACCTGCGGCTCGATGGCAATGGCGCGGGCGATGCACAGTCGCTGCTGCTGACCACCGGACAGGCCGGACCCGGGTCGGTTCAGCCGGTCCTCGACCTCGGTCCAGAGGTTTGCGCCTCGCAGTGATCGCTCGACCAGGTCGTCGAGCTTGCCCTTCTTCACCCGCCCGTTGTTCAGCCGCATCCCGGCGGCGACGTTCTCGTAGATGGACATGGTCGGAAACGGGTTGGGCCGCTGGAAAACCATGCCGATCTGCCGCCGTACGTCGACCGGATCGACGTCTGGCCCGTAGAGGTCCTGGCCGTCGATGACCACCTTGCCCTCGACGCGGGCGCCGGGCACCACCTCGTGCATGCGGTTGAGGGAGCGGATGAACGTGGACTTCCCGCAACCGGAGGGCCCGATGAGAGCGGTGACTGCCCGCGGCTCGATGGTCATCGTGACGCCCTCTACGGCACGGAAGTCGCCGTAGTAGATGTCGAGGTCGGAGATGTCGATGCGCTTGCTCACAAGTGTCCCTCCGCCCGACTCAACGGCCGGTCTTGGGGGAGAAGAACCGGGCGATGACCCGTGCGCTCAGGTTGAGCCCCATAACGATGATGATAAGCACCAAGGCAGCGGCCCAAGCCCGCTGCTGCCCCGCTTCTGGAGGGAAGCCTGGTTGCGTGTAGGAGTAGTAGGCAAACACCGGGAGCGTCATCATTCGACCGTCGGTGAGATCCCAGTTGGTGGTCGAGGTGAACCCCGCGACCAGCAGCAGCGGCGCGGTCTCGCCGATCACCCGGGCGATGGCAAGCGTGATACCGGTGGCGATGCCGGCGGCGGCGGTCGGGAGCACCACTTTGACCACGGTGCGCCACTTGGGCACCCCGAGTGCGTACGCCGCCTCCCGCAGCTCGTTGGGCACCAGCTTGAGCATCTCCTCGGCGGAGCGGATGACGACCGGGATCATCAACACCGAGAGGGCAAGGGAGCCGGCAATACCCAAGCGGACGCCCGGCCCGAAGAAGAGCACGAACAGTACGTAGGCGAAGAGCCCGGCGACCACCGAAGGAATACCAGTCATCACATCGACGAGGAAAGTCACCGCCTTCGCCAGCCGACCGCGGCCGTACTCGACCAGATAGACGGCGCACATCAGCCCGACCGGCACCGACACGATCGTCGCTGCGCCGGTAATGAGGCCGGTGCCGACGATGGCATGCAAGACCCCGCCGCCAGGCCCGACGACGCCGCGCATGTCCGAGGTGAACAGTTCGGCATCGAACCGGGCGATGCCGTTCTCGATCACCGTCCACAGCAGCGAAACCAAGGGCAGCATGGCCACCGCGAACGCTGCAGCCACCGCGATGGTGACCAGCCGGTCGGTCGCTTTCCGGCCTCCTTCGACCGTGCGCGACGCGGCGTAAAGCGTCACCGCGAAGAGAACCAGGGTGAGCAGGACGAAGCGCACGGGTCCGAATCCCAAGACGGCGAGTACGCCGGCGGCAATCACCGCCGCTACCCCCACGCTCGCGTACGGCGCCCATCGCGGCAACGGCCGGTGAACCAGCGGCATGTCCTCCAGGGAGGGTGCCGGCTCGTCGGTGGTGTGGCGCGCGGTCGAGCTCATCCGTTGGCTCCGGAGAACTCCTGTCGCCGGGCGATTGCTGCTCGGGCCGCGGCGTTGACGAAGAAGGTGATTACGAACAGCACCAGTCCGGTGGCGATGAGGGCGTTGACGTCGATGCCGGTCGACTCAGGGAAGTCCAGCGCGATGTTGGCGGCGATGGTGGCGGGGTTCTCGGTGCCGATGAGGTCGAGAGATATGCCGCCGCCGACCGACAGCACGAGGGCGACCGCCATTGTTTCGCCGAGGGCTCTGCCCAGGCCGAGCATGGCGGCGCTGATGACGCCGGACTTCCCGTAGGGAATCACCGACATCTGGATCATCTCCCACCGGGTGGCCCCGAGGGCCAACGCTGCCTCCTCGTGGAGGACCGGTGTCTGTCGGAACACCTCGCGACAGATCGCCGTCATGATCGGCAGGATCATGACGGCGAGGACTATCCCGGCGGTGAGGATGGTGCGGCCGGTCGCTGATGCCGGCCCCGCGAAGATCGGCAGGAATCCGAGATGCTCGGCGAGCCACGCGTACACGGGTTGCAGGCGCCGGGCGAGCCAGAACAGACCCCACAGCCCGAAGATGACGCTGGGAATCGCCGCAAGCAGATCGATGACGTAGCCCAGGCTCTGCGCCACTCGCCGGTGCGCGTAGTGCGAGATGAACAGCGCGATACCGACCGCCAGCGGCGTGGCGATGAGCAGGGCGATCAGCGACGCGAGCAGGGTTCCGAAGAGCAGCGGAGCGACGTAGGACAGGAAGCCGTTGCCCCCAGGGATGTCCGCCGGGTCGGCAAAGAACGTGGGCAGTGACTCGCGGACCAGAAAGAGCGTGACGCCTGCCAGCACCAGCAGGATGAAGACGCCCGCGGCGCTGGCAGCGCCGGAGAAGATCCGGTCGCCGCGCCGTCGGGGGGTCTTGGGGGACGGCGGGTTGCGCGGCGGAGCGGGATCCGGCGCCTGGGTGGTGGCTGGAGTGGTCACGTCGCGGTCTCCGTCGGCGGGGGTTTCATCATGCCGGTGCGGTCCGGGGGGCCACCAAGGGGTGGCCCCCCGGACCGCACGTCGAGCGCTTGGTACTCGTAGCCGGGGCTACTCAGCCGGCGGTGATGGATTCGATGGCCGCCATGCTGTCCTCTTGCAACGTCGGAGAGATGGGAGCCGACCCGGCGGCCTCGGCGGCTGCCTGCTGGCCCTCGTCGCTCGCCACATAGCCGAGGAAGGCCTTGACCAGGTCAGCTTCCTGCTGCTCTGAGTACTGCTGGCAGGCGATGTGGTAGGAGACCAGCACGATCGGGTAGGTGCCGGATTCGGTCGTATCCCGGGCTACGTCGATGGCGATGTCGTTCTCGCCGCGCCCGCTGACCCGCTCGGATGACTCCAGCACCTTCGCTGCCGCCTCCGGGGAGTAGTCGACGAACTCCCCGCCCACGCCGATCGCTGCACTGCCGAGGTCGCCGACCTGGCTGGCGTCGGCGTACCCGATGGTGCCGTTACCAGCCCCGATGGCCTGTACGACGCCGGACGTGCCGGAGGCCGCCTCACCACCCAGCTCGCCCGGCCAGTCACCGCTGACCTCGAAGGTCCAGGCGTCCGGAGCGGCCGCGGCGAGGTACTCGACGAAGTTCTCGGTGGTACCCGACTCGTCGGAGCGGTGCACTGGAGTGATCTTGGTGTCGGGCAGTTGGGCGTCGGGGTTGTCCTTGGCGATCGCCGGGTCGTTCCACGCGGTGATCTTCTCGCTGAAGATGCCGGCGACGGTGTCGGGCGACAGGTTCAGCGCATCGACGCCCTCGAGGTTGTAGGCGACGGCGATCGGGCTGATGTAGTGCGGGAGCTCGACCACTCCAGCACCGTTGCAGCGCTCCTCGGCCGCGGTGAGCTCCTCGTCGTCGAGGTAGGCGTCGGAGCCGGCGAAGACGGTGCCGCCGGCGATGAACTGCTCGCGGCCACCGCCCGAGCCGACCGGGTCGTAGTTGACCGTCACGTCCGGGTTCTGCTCCTGGAAGCCGGCCTGCCAGGCCTGCATGGCGGCCGTCTGCGAGCTCGCACCGGCACCGCTCAAGGTGCCGCTCAGCTCGGCGGACCCACCGCCAGTGTCGCCACTCGTGGCCTGCGGTGCACTGGTGTTGCCAGGAGCGGCGTTGCCCGCCGGTTCGTTGCCGCCGCACGCGGCAAGGGCCAGGGCGAGGGTAAGCACGACGGCCGGCGGGGTAGCCCGGCGGCGCAGGGTGCTGCGGTTCACGTGGGTGCCTTCCTGTTGGGCCGTCGGGGCGGCCGGTGGCTTGCCAGACACTCTGGACGCTAGGCAGGAGAGGTGACGCGGGGGCCCGCCCGGGATGAACGCAGGATGAACGCCTCTGGTGGACCAACTGACTGGTGCTGGTCCTGGTGATCGACAGTGGGTGAACTGCCCTTTAGCGCAGCTCCGGACCGTGTCCCTCCACGGCGCGCACCCGGCCACCGGCGACGTGCAGCACCCAAAAGGCGGCTGGGGCGAGATTCACCTCGGGCGCGGGTACGCCAGACTGCCGACACAGCACCTCGGCGATGACCGGCAGTACCGGCCGATGAGTGCACAGCACCGTCGGTTCACCGTCCGCGAGCAGCGCGAGGGTGCGGGCTTGGGCGGCCTCCGGCTGCGCTTCGTAGCCGGTTTCGGACATAAGGGGCTCCGCGACGACGGCAAGTCGCTCCCGCTCGGCGTACGGCCGCAAGGTGTCCAGGCACCGCCGGGTGTCCGAGCTCAACACCCGCGTGGGTCGAAAGCAGGCGAGTAACGGTGCCAATGCCTCGGCCTGGGCGGCGCCTGCTGGGGCCAGCGGTCGGGTCGCGTCGTCCTGATCCCAGTCCCTGCGGGGGTGCGCTGCCCCGTGGCGCAGCAGGATCAGCGGCGTGGTGCGGACCGGGGCGGAGAGAAAGGCGGCGAGCACCTCCACATCGCGGTGATACGTGAGGCGGTCTTGTGCCTGGTCCGGTGGCAGCCAGGCGACTTCATCCACCTCGTCGTTCGGGGCGAACGTGCCACCCCCATCGACTGCGCCCGCCCAGTAGCGGACCTCCTTGGGGCGGTCCTTCGCGGTGTAGCGCTGGGGCGGCAGCGGGCGGCCCAGCACGATGTCGTGACCGGTCTCCTCGCGGACCTCACGTACCGCGGCCGCCAGCACGTGCTCGCCGTCGTCGAGCTTGCCCTTCGGCAACGTCCAGTCGTCGTACTTCGGGCGGTGTACGAGCACGATCTCGAGCTGGTTCGTCGCTGATGCGCCGTCGAGGGTGATCGCGGGCTGCGAGCTGCTGCCCTCGTCGGCTGGTCGCCAGGCCACGGCCCCGGCTGCGAGCACCGTCCCGTCGCGGGTGAGGGCACTCACCGCAGCCAGCGCCGCCACTTCGCGCGCTGTACCTCCGGCCATACCTCCCCGAACGCAGCGCGCGCGGCGGTTGCGGACTCGCGCTGGCGGGCGTGCAGCTCGCCGAGCGCGAAAGCGGCCGCTGTCGGGGTGCGGGCGGTGACCGCCGCGCGCAGCGCTGCGCTGGTGACGACGGTGTCCTGGTGTCCTCCGAGCAGCTCGGTCAGTCGCTCCACCTGGGCGGCGTAGCGCTTGGCCGGCTTGCCGAACACGGCTACGCAGGCCTCCCCGGCGTAGCGGGCGCGCTTGGCGGCGATCCGCGTCCCGTGCCAGTCCTCGGCGGGTGAGTCCGGGGTGAGCTTGCGCGCTCGCTTGGCCAACCGGGTCCAGGACGCGGCGACCAGCGGAGGCAGCACCTTCTCCGTCGGCTGGTCCGCGTCCTGGGTTGCCTGCGGGGCGCGGGCCGCCTCGACGAGCCGGTCCAGCAGGGCGAGGTAGCGGTCGGAGTCCATCGCTGCGAGGGCGGACCTGCGAGCGGCCGTCATCTCCCGGCGCAGGCGGCGGCGGATGAGCGTGCGCGCGGCCTCCGCCGGAAGCGCCACTTCCGGGTCGCGGGCGAGCACGTCGAGGTCCGCCTCGATGTGGGCCAGCAGCACTTCCCGGTCCCGCAGGTCGCCGAAGCTGCCCGCCAGCCACGACAGCTCCGCGCGCAGCTCGCGCGTCCACGTCTCCTCGAGCAGCGGCCCGAAGGTCTTCAGTCCGCTGCGCAGCCGCCGGCAGGCCACCCGCAGCTGATGGACGGAGTCGTCGAGGTCGAGGCGGACGCGGGGATCCTCCCGGAGCACGGCGGCGACCTGAGTCGCGAGGTAGGCGCGGATCATCTCCCGCGCGGGACTTTGCGGACTTAGCGCGGCGGGCGGTACGACGTCGGGCTCACCCGCCGCCTGGTCTCCGAGGGCGCGGACCGCCTTCGACACGAACTCGCCCTCGACCGCGCCCGCCGACTGGAGCCGGCGGCACACTTCGTCGAGCGCCGGGCCGAATTCGGCCTCACCCGGATGCGCCTCGACCTCCAGCTCGCGGAACCGGCTGGTGACCGCCCGGCCACTACTGCCGCCCGACCGCTGGCCGTCCAGGACGGCGACATTGTCGTCGACGACCTGCCCGACGACGGTGCCGTCGGCGGCGTACAGGTCGTAGGCGTGCCGCCGGGTCCGCAACGCGGCGACCGGCTCCAGGGCTGCGGTACGTACCTGGGCGCGTACGAGGTCACGCAACTCCGCGGGCGGTTTACGGCCGGCCAGCGGGCGCTGCAGTTCTTCGCGTACGCCGGAGGGCGCACCGGCGACCGGCAGCTTCAGGTGCCAACCTGCGTCGGGCCCGCCGCTGCGCCGGCGGAGCGTGATCCTCGCCCGGGCGAGGCGCAGGTCCGCGGTATCGAAGTAGGTCGCCTCGAGAGTGTGCGCCCCTAAATCCTCGACCCGGGAGACCGTTGTGTCTTCGCCGGTCAGCTCGGGCAGCGTGAACTCGTCGTGCACTCGGAACTTGCGCTCGACCTCACGCATGGTTGCTTCTACGGCGCGACGCGGCAGCGATCAGTTGCTCCTGCAGGTCGCGTAGCGGCCGGCCCTCCGCATCGCGGTGATGACGCTCCCACGCGCCGTCGGGACCCAGCCACCACGAGGACACCTCGTCGGACATCGCGGCGTCGAGCAGACCGCACAGCTCCTCCACGTGGTGGGGGCTGGTGATGCGGACGAGCGTCTCGATCCGTCGGTCCAGATTGCGGTGCATGAGGTCGGCGCTGCCGATCCACACCTCGGCGTCGCCGCCGTTGTCGAACCCGAAGATGCGCGAGTGCTCCAAGAAACGGCCGAGGATGCTGCGGACTCTGATCGTCTCGGAGAGGTCGGGCACGCCCGGGCGTACGGCGCAGATCCCGCGCACCCACAGGTCCACCGGAACACCCGCTTGTGAAGCGCGGTAGAGCGCGTCGACGAGGATTTCGTCGACAACGGCGTTCGCCTTG
>JBBSMJ010000053.1:0-7777 GCA_038233235.1 Actinomycetes bacterium
ATCGTTGACGCCGAAGATGCCCTCGGCGAGCGCGGCGCGTTCCTGTTCGACGCACAGGTGCACTCACCCGTCGGGCTGCCGCCCGGCACCGGCGAGGACACCGTCGAGGAGTACGTCGAGAACGGCCAGTTCCTCCGCCTCGACGTCGCCGACTTCGATCAGGTCTACGGGTCCGCGAACGGCTAGGTTCGCCGATGCGCGCGGGGGGGCGCCGGGGAATCCCGGGCGCCCCCCGCGTGGTTCCCCCACCATGACGGACTACGAGGTCACCAAGACAGACGACGAGTGGCGCGCGGAGCTGTCGCCCCAGGAGTTCAAGGTGCTGCGGAAGGCTGGCACCGAGCGACCGGGCACCGGGGACTACCTCGATACCAAGACCGTCGGCGTCTACCGCTGCCGGGCCTGTCGCGCGGAGCTGTTCCGGTCGGAGACGAAGTTCGACTCCCATTGCGGGTGGCCGTCGTTCTACGCTCCGAGCGACTCCGACGCAGTGGAGCTGAAGAAGGACCGTTCGCTGTTCATGGTGCGTACAGAAGTGTTGTGCCGGCGATGCGGTTCACATCTGGGTCACGTCTTCGACGACGCCCCGCAGACCCCGACCGGGGACCGCTTCTGCATCAACTCCGTCTCGCTCACCCTCGAGCCGCAAGACGACCCGTCAGCCAGCTCCTAGCGAGCCGACAGCGTTGGGATTCAGGCATCGGCGGTGAGTTCGACGAGCGCCTGCAGCGTGCGCCAGTTGCGGGCGGTGCCGTCGACGCCGAGTTTCTTCAGCGCTGTCGCGTACTGCAGTCGGCTGGTGTGCATCAGCTCCGCGTAGCAGATGACGATCTCCCGTCCGCGCACGGCCAGGCCATCGGGTGACCAGTCCGCGGCGATGAGCGCGGCGACCCGATCGGGGTCCGGCTCACCGGAGAGGTGGACGACGTGGACGGCAGTCGGGCGGGCGGCCGCGTCATCGGGGAAGGGGCACCAGGCGACCAGGTCACGCAGCTGCGCTGGTGATCGGACGACGACGGGGACGTCGATGTCGAAGTGCTCCCGGACGACCGTACTCACGGCGTCGGCGACCCGATCGGGGCTGCGGTGCGCGGAGCGGGTGACGACGTTGCCGCTCTGCACATACGTGCGTACGTCGTCGAAGCCGGCGTCGGCAAGGGCTTCGCGCAGCCGCGGCATGTTGACCTTGTTGCGGGCGCCGAGGTTGATGCCCCGGAGCAGCGAGACCCAGACCGGCATGACCGAGGCTCATCCGCCTCCGCAGCAGCCGCCTCCGCAGCAGCCGCCCGCGCTCGCCGGTGCCGTCCGGGACGCCGGGCTGGTGGAACGGCCCCCGACGGCCACGCTCACCGCCGACCACACGCGCGCGACATCGGCGTGACCACCCGGGCAACGCACCTCACCGGGATCATCGCTGACGCCCCTGCGTACCACGAAATCGCTCTCGCAGCTGCGGCAGCGATAGTCATAACTGGCCATGGCACCGGACTGTACCGTCGAATCACCGCTGCAGATCTGCTGGATGACTACCGCAAGGAGCCACGACCCGGGACAGCTACGGGAGGCCGGCGACGAGCTCGGCCAGTGGCTTGCGGCGGCCGGTGTAGAAGGGCAGCTCCTCCCGCACGTGCAGCCGGGCCCGCGATCCCCGCAGGTGCCGCATGAGGTCGACTATGCGGTGCAGCTCGTCGGCCTCGAACGCGAGCAGCCACTCGTAGTCGCCGAGGGAGAACGCCGACACGGTGTTGGCGCGTACGTCGGGATACTCCCGCGCCATCTTCCCGTGCTCAGCGAGCATCGCCCGCCGCTCTTCCTCCGGCAGCAGGTACCACTCGTAGGAGCGCACGAACGGGTAGACGCTGACATATCCCCGCGGCTCCTGCTCGGCGAGGAACGCCGGCACGTGGCTCTTGTTGAACTCCGCCGGCCGGTGCAGCGCCAGCACCGACCACACCGGGTCGCACACCCGCCCCAGCGCGGTGCGGCGGAGCCGGCCGTACGCCTCCTGCAGGTCGTCCGGCGACGGGGCGTGCCACCACACCATGAAGTCGGCGTCCGCCCGCAGCCCGGCGACGTCGTAGGTGCCGCGGACGACGACGTCCTTGGCCGCCAGCTGATCTAGCAGCTCGGCGACCTCCGCGGTGATCGGCGAGCGGTCCTCTGGAAGTGGGTCGCGGACCCGGAAGACCGACCACATCGTGTAGCGAATCGTCTCGTTCAGCTCGCGCGCCCGGTTGGCCATGCCGCTATTCTCCCCGGCCGGCCGGCCGCCGCAGGACCTGGGCTGCGGCGGCGCGACCGCTCGCCACGCACGCGGGGATGCCGATCCCGTCGTACGCCGCCCCGCACACGGCCAGCCCCGGCACTGCGGCGACCGCGGCGCGGATGCGGGCGACCCGGTCGAGGTGGCCGACGGCGTACTGCGGGAGCGACCCCCCCCAGCGGGTGACCCGGGCGTCGACGGGCCGACCGCGTACGCCGGTCGCTGCGGCCAGATCGGCAGTGGCCAGGGACACCAGCTCGGCGTCGTCGCGCTGCAGGTCGGCCTCGTCGCCGAGGCGGCCGACCGAACAGCGGACGACGACTACGCCGGGATCGGCGGCGGCCAGCCAACCCCACTTGCGGCTCGAATAGGTGGCCGCCTTCACCACTCGACCGTCGACTGGCGGTACGAGGAAGCCGCTACCGGTGAGCGGCCGGGGGAACGCGGCCGTCGGCCAGGCGGTCATGACGATGGCGACGCTGGCGTAGGCGACGCCGGCCAGCTCGGACGCCGCCGCCGGCGCGACGTCGGCGAGCAGCCGGGCCGCGGGGGCCGCCGGGAGGGCCAGGATGACCGCGTCGGCCGGCATCTCCTCCCGCGCCGACGCAGGACCAACGGTGAGCTGCCAGCCGGTCGGCGTACGACGCAGCCCGCGGACGGTGACCCCGGTGCGCAGCTGCGCTCCCCTGGACCGGGCCGCGGCGGACACCGCGGCGGCGAGCCGTCCGACGCCGCCGGACACGCCGGCGAACACCGGGCTTGAGTCCGGCGGGCGGGCGGCCCGCACCCGGCGGGCACCGGCCAGCAGTGACCGTTCCCGGGCGGCGATCTCGGCGAGCTGCGGCACCGTCGCCGCGAGGGAGAGGTTGTCGGCGTGTCCGGCGTACACACCGCCCAGCAGCGGCTCGACCAGCCGATCGACGACCTCCCGGCCGAGCCGCGCGGCGACGTAGCGGCCAACGGCGATGTCCCCGTCGACCGGCGTACGGAGCAGCAGCGCGTCGAGCGACACCCGAGCCAGCCCGCCCGGGGACAGCACTCCGGAGTCGGCCAGCGCACGCAGGTCGGTGGGCACGCCCATGACGTGGCCGGCGGGGAGCGGGCGGAGCGCGCCGCGGGTCCATACCGCGGCGGCGGTGGTCGCAGGATGGACCAGTTCGGCGCCGAGCCCGACCGCCCGGGCCAGCTCGGTGCCCTCCGGACGGCGAGCGAGAATGGCCTCCGCACCCTCGTCGACCGGCAGCCCAGCGACCTGCCCTACCCGCAGCTTCCCGCCGAGCACAGGTGACGTCTCGAACAGGGTCACTCGCGGGCCGGTGGCTCCTTCCCGCGACAGGGCGTACGCCGCGGTGAGGCCGGCGATCCCGCCGCCCACGACGACGACGTGCGGACGTGGTGGGCGGTGGCGCGGCGCCGTCGAATCACTGGCGCCGCCCACCCCCCGATCGTCGCAGAGAGAGTCCCCTCGGCTTCGTCAGCCGGCCAAGACCTCATCGAGGCGCTCGTAGCCTTCGCGGACGCCCACCTCCATGCCGCTGGCGAGGAAACCGTCGCGGGCCTCGAAGCTGTCCACCAGCGACGTTGCCGTCAACCGGGTACGACCGTCGCCGAGGTCTTCGAGGAGCAGCCGCTCCAGCGCGACGCCGTCGGGCACGCCCTCGAAGGTGAACGTCTGCACGATGAGCTCCGCGGGGCGCACCTCGTGGAAGCAGCCATGGAAGCCGTACTCCTTGCCGTCGCTGGTGTGCAGGTAGCGGTAAGACCCGCCGGTGCGGCAGTCGTAGTGGTCGATCCGCATCTCGGTGTTGCGAGGCCCGAGCCACCGGACCAGCAACTCGGGGTCGGTGTGTGCCCGGAAGACCTTCTCCGGTGGGGCATCGAACTCCCGGGTGATGCGGACGAGGGGTACGTCCGGATCCGCGGTGATCTCGGTTTCGTGTGTGCTGGTGGTTGTCACGTCGGCGCTCCTGTCTGGGGTGAGTGCGGTGGGCTGGATTGGACGTCGTCGGGAATCGTCTGGAGGAGGTCGTCGAGGCGGCGGTAGCGCTCCTCAGCCTGCCCGCGGTACCGCTCGATCCACTTGGTCATCAGGTCGAAGACCTCTGCCTCGAGGTGCACCGGACGCCGCTGGGCATCGCGGCTCCGGCTGACCAGACCGGCGCCCTCCAGCACCTTGAGGTGCTTGGAAACCGCCTGGACGGTCACGTCGTAGGGCTCGGCGAGCTCGTTCACGGAGGCGTCCGCGACGGCGAGCCTGGCCACCATGTCCCGCCGGGTGGGGTCGGCCAGCGCCGCGAACACCTGCGAGAGCGCATCGGCTGCCACCCCGGCCCCTCCCTCGTATCCAACCGTTGGGTTGTTCACAACGTAGGCGGCTCTTCGGGCGTTGTCAACCTTTTGGTTGAAGAAGCTTTCGCGGCGCCGCGAGGGAACCGGCGGTCGGCGTACGCCGTCCAAGCTCCGACCGCGCGAGAGGAGACGACGATGGCGACATCCAATCGACAGCAGGTGCCTCGGTCCCGGCGGCGGCCCTGGACGGCACTGCTGCTGCTGGTGGTGCTGGCGACTCTCCTCGGGCTGACGTCCGCCTGTAGTGGAGGCGGTGGCGACTCAGGGAGTCAGGGCGCCCAGGCCGCTCCCGGCTCCAGCGGCGACCAGCCGGAGTCCGCGGCGGACACCGACGCGACAGCAGCCAAGGGGCCGGAGAAGCAAGCCGGCTCGCGGGACGGCGGCCAAGCCCGCCCCGTTCAATCCCTGGTCAGGCTGCAAGCCGACGCGCTGAGCGGACGGCGCGTCGTACGGACTGCGGCGCTCACCGTGCAGACCGAGGACCCGGCGGCGGCGGCGCGGCGGGCCGAGGAGCTGGCCACGGGCGTCGGCGGCTACGTCGCCGACGAGAAGACCACCACAGAACCGGGCCGGCGGACGTACACGGTGGCCCGGTTGGTGTTGCGGGTCCCACCCGAGGAGTTGGACGGCCTGCTCGCTGGCCTGCAGCAGCTCGGCCGGCGGGTCAGCCAGACCAGGTCCGCGGACGACATCACCGAGGAGTACGTCGACGTCGAGCAGCGCCTCGCCACGCAGCGGGCCAGCCTGCAGCGCGTGCGCACCCTGCTCTCCCGCGCGGAGGACATCGGCGACGTCGTACGCCTGGAATCGGAGCTCACCGAGCGGCAGGCGGACCTGGAGTCGCTCGAGGCGCGGTTGCGCGTGCTGGGTGACAAGACCGAGCTGGCGACGGTGACGGCGACGTTCGAGCCGCCGCCCGCCGCAGTCGGGCCGCATCCGCCGGCCGGTGACGACCGTGGCTTCTTCGTGGGTCTGCGGGAGGGGTGGCGCGCGTTCACGGCCGCGATCGCCGTGTCGCTGACCGTGCTCGGCGCGGTGTTGCCTTTCGCCGTCGTCGCCGCGGTGCTGTGGGTGCCCGCCCGCCTGCTCGCCCGCGCCGTACGCCGCCCGCGTACGCCGTAGTCCAGCGGATCACCCGATCGGGTAGGCACCGCCGGGACGGCCGTTGCGGTCGGCGATGAGTCCGGCGACCACCGAGACGGCAATCTCCGGCGGGGTCTTCGACCCGATGTTCAGCCCGACCGGCCGATGCACGCGGGCAATGGTTTCCTCTGCCACGCCGAGAGCGCGCAACGCGGCCAGGTGCGGTGCGGTGTGCCGGGGGCTGCCCATGACGCCGACCCAGCGCGGCTCGGCTTCGAGCACGTCGCGCAGCACCTCACCCAGCTCCGGTCGGTCGTGGTCGACGACGACGGCGTCCGCGTCGGCGTACTCCACGCCGTCCGGAACGGCCGTGGCCAGCTCGTGCGCCGCGTACGCGCCGTCGGCCGCCCGAGCAGGGTCCGGCTCGAGCAGCACCGTGCGATAGCCCACGTCGCGGCCGAAGTGCAGCAGCGCCTGGGCGACCGGCCCGGCGAAGACGGCGACGAGCGTGCGCGCCGTGGGATCGGGTGGCAGGTCGCCGTGCGCCATCGCGCACGCCGGGTCGTGCTGCGCCGCGCCTGGCGGCGGTGAGCTCATCGGGCCGACTCCGTGTGCACCAGCTCGACGACGCGGGTGAGCACGTCGGGGTCGGTGGTGGGCAACACCCCGTGCCCCAGGTTGAAGACGTGCCCTTCGGCCGCCGCCCCGCGGCGCAGCACGTCGCGGGCGCGCTCGGCCACGATCTCCCACGGCGCGAACACGAGGGCGGGGTCGAGGTTGCCTTGCAGCGCCCGTCCCGGTCCGACGCGGCGGGCGGCCTCGTCCAGCGGCACCCGCCAGTCGACGCCGACGACTTCCGCCCCCGCCTCCCCCATCAGCGCGAGCAGCTCCCCCGTACCGACCCCGAAGTGCACCCGCGGCACATTCAGATCGGCGATCGCGGCGAAGACGGCGGCGCTGTGCGGCAGCACGCTGCTCCGGTAGTCCTCGGCGGTCAGCGAGCCGGCCCAGGAGTCGAAGAGCTGTACGGCGGACGCCCCGGCTTCGATTTGCATCCGGAGGAACGCCGCGGCGATGCCGCCCAGCCGGTCCAGCAGCGCGGCCCACAGCTCCGGCTCGCCGTACATCAGCGCCCTGGTCCGCTCCTGGTTCTTCGACGGCCCACCCTCGACGAGGTAGCTGGCCAGCGTGAACGGTGCGCCCGCGAAGCCGATGAGCGGGACGTCGCCCAACTCCCCGACCAGGGCACGTACCGCCTCCGCGACGCTTGCGACGTCGTCGGGCTCCAGCGGGCGCAGCGCGTCGAGGTCGGCGGCGCTGCGGATCGGGTTGGCGATCACCGGCCCGACGCCGGGCACGATGTCGAGGTCGACGCCCACTGCTTTGAGCGGCACCACGATGTCGCTGAACAGGACGGCGGCGTCGACGCCGTAGCGACGTACCGGCTGCATGGTGATCTCGAGGACGAGGTCGGGCCGAGTGCACGCGTCGAGCATCGCGACGCCCTCGCGCAGCTTGCGGTACTCCGGCAGCGCCCTCCCGGCTTGGCGCATGAACCACACCGGTGTGTGCGGCACCGGTTCGCCCCGGCAGGCGCGGAGGAAGACGGCATCGACGAGGCGGCTCACCGGCGCCATGGTCGCACGCAGCCGGACCGCTCGCCCGACACGCCGCCTCCGCCGCTCGTACCGGATTCTGTCGGACCCCCGTGGCAGCGTGACCGGCGTACGCACAACAGGGAGCAGCAACGGACGAGAGGTGGCGCCGTGCACGACACCGACACCGACACCCACACCCACACCCACACCGGGTCAGGACGCACCGGCACCGGCAGCGGGTCAGCCCGACAGCTGCACTGTCCGCAGTGTGAGCAGGACTGCCTTTTCGAGCGGCCGCCGTGCGGCGACGGACACGGCGAGGACTGCCCGGAATGGGCCTGCGTGTGCTGCGGATGGGCGGTCATGGCCGAGTTCGACGTCGCCGCGGTCAGGGTGGGAGCTTCGGCGGGGACGACCGTCGCGGGCAGTGCCCGCTCTGCTGCTTGACATGGGCACCGCTCGGCAGCACCATCGGCACCGGGGA
>JBBSMJ010000054.1:0-7714 GCA_038233235.1 Actinomycetes bacterium
GCGGCCCGCCGCGCGGCGTAGCGGGCTCGCTGCTCCTCGACGTGGGCGTCGTCGGACAGTGCCGCGACCATCGCCGCCTGAACCGGCGCGGGCACGATCATGCCGGCGTGTTTGCGCACTTCGAGCAACTCCCGCACCAGCGCCGCATCACCCGCCACGAACGCCGCCCGGTACCCCGCGAGGTTGGACCGCTTGGACAGCGAGGACACGCACAGCAGGTTGTCGTACGAGCCGCCGCACACGTCCGGATGCAGGATCGACGGCGGGTCGACATCCCAGCCGAGTTCGGCATAGCACTCGTCGCTCGCGACGACCGCGCCGCGCGCCCGCGCCCAGGCGACGACCTTGCGCAGATGCTCCACGGGCAGCACCCGACCGGTCGGGTTCGACGGGGAGTTGATCCACACCAGCGGCACCCGGGCCGGTCCGGCGGAGGTCAACGCGTCGACGCCCAGCGCGTCGGCTCCGGCCAGGCGGGCCCCGACGCCATACGTCGGGTAGGCGATGGCGGGGTGTACGACGACATCGCCCGGTCCACAGCCGAGCAGCGTGGGCAACCAGGCGACGAACTCCTTGGAGCCGACGGTGGGCAAGACGGCCTGCGGGTTGAGGTCCACGACCCCGCGGCGGCGGGCGAACCAGGCCGCGACGGCTTCCCGCAACGCGGAGGTGCCGTGCGTGAACGGGTACCCGGGGGCATCGCTCGCGGCGGCCAGGGCGTCCCGAACGGATCTGGGCACGGGGTCGACCGGCGTACCCATCGAGAGGTCGACGATCCCGTCGGGATGGGCGCGCGCCGTGGCGGCGTACGGCGCCAGCTGGTCCCACGGGAAGGCCGGCAGCCGCCCGGACACCGGACGCGCCGCCCACCCCGGTGAGGTTGGCGGCGCGTCGTCGTGGCGACCGGCGGTCAGTGCTGCTCCGCCGCCTGCGGGGGGAGCGCTGCGACGATCGGGTGATCCTTGTCGATCTTCCCGAGCTTGGCGGCGCCACCGGGGGAGCCGAGGTCGTCGAAGAACTCCACGTTGGCCTTGTAGTAGTCGTCCTTCCACTGCTCCGGCGTGTCGTCCTCGTAGTAGATCGCCTCGACGGGGCATACCGGCTCGCAGGCGCCGCAGTCGACGCACTCATCCGGGTGTATGTAGAGCATCCGGTTGCCCTCGTAGATGCAGTCGACCGGACACTCCTCGATGCAGGCCTTGTCCAGAACATCGACACAAGGCTGCGCGATCACGTAAGTCACAAAGGTCCCTCCTCCTGCGGGTGGCGGCAGCAGTGCCGGCAGCGGTAGCGGGGCCGGCAGCGGTAGCGGCAGCGGCCCTCGTACAGCATGCCCGCCCCAGTATCGCCGCGACCCGCGCCCGGTGTCACAGCGGCCCACTGCGCCGCGAGGCACTGCGCATGACCGGAGCGCAGGCCATCAACCGTCGTTCTTCCCGCCGGCGTCCACCGGCTCGCTCTCGCAGAACACTTCCGGGGTGGGCGCGTACTGCGCGGTGTAGGTCTCCCGGTCCACCATGCGCCCCCGGCGCTCCAACGTCCGGTAGACGTCCACCTGGAACCCCGGCACGCCATCCTGCGGCAGGCACTTGGGGTCGTCGTCCCGAATCGTCTCGAAGTCGACGATGTTGTAGCGCTCGGACTGCCCCGCCGTCACATCGAACCGCTTGGTACCCCAGAACGTCACGGTCACCGACGTGTCGGTGTAGGACGTGGTGATGAAGATGCCGTTCTTCGAGTTGTTGCGGAAGCGCAGGTCCTTCGACCCCCACGCCACCGTCGCCTCCCGGCCTTCGGGGTAGCGGCTGATGTAGAGAGTGTGCGGGTGATGCTCGACGTCCTTCAGTCCGGCAAAGAACGCTGCGTTGTACGTCGTCGTCACCAGCTGCGACACGCCTCCGCCGGTGCCCTCCTTGAAGCGGCCGTTGGAGATGATGGTCCCCTTGGTGAAGCCGTTGGCCACCGTTCGCTTCCCGATGGTCTCGTCGAAGGAGAACGTCTCGCCCGGCAGCAGGACCGTCCCGTCGAGAAGGTCGGCGGCGTGGTGGATGTTGACGCTGCGGTAGGCGGCGTACGGGTGGTAGGTGGTGAACGTGGACACCTGCTCCACGACACCCAGCTCGCGCGCTTCCGCCGTGGTGAGGTCTGGTGTCGTACGACTCACCGGCACCTCGACCCGTCGACCGGTCGGCTGCGGCAGCACGTCGATCACCGCCTGGTTCAACGCCGGGACGTCGATCTCCCGCCCACGACGCGCGGGCACGACGCGCGGCTTGTCCTTCTTGATCTCGAAGGTGGCGTCGACGGCTTTGCGGGTGACGCCGGTGACGTCGTCGTCGAGTGCGGCGACGAGACCCTCGCCGTCGACCTCCGGGACGAGCGCGCCGCCATCGTCCGCGGTGAACTCCACATGCGCACCCACCACGTCCGGCGGCAGCCGCACGTTCTTCTTCAACACGAAGGTGACAGGACCAGCCATCGCCGGTTCGGCGAAGGTGCGCAGGGTCCGGTCCACCTCGGCAGCGTCGACAAGCGGCAGCAACGTCGTCACCGGCAACTGTACGGACCCGTCGCCACCCGGGTAGCCGGCCACGATTTCCCGCGCCGACGCCTCTCGGTCCAGCCGCGCCCCGGAACGAGGGCTCACGGCGACTGCCTCCCCGTTGGCGAACTGCACGTCGCCTTCGGTCGGCTCGACATCCACCTCCCGGGCGATGCGGTTGACGGCCTTTGCCAACGCGGCCGGGTCCGCCTCCGCGCGCGGAGCCACCTCGCCGCCCGCGACGGCGCGGAAGGCGAGCGGCAGCAATGTCGCTGGGGCGAGGCTGCGCTGCCCGGCGGCGTCCACGGTCGCGGCGGCGTCCAGCTCCAAGGAGATGTCGGACGGTTGGATCTGGAACCGCTGCCCGGCGGCCAGCGCCTGGATCGGCTCGTCGGCACGGGGTGCCAACGCGGACCGCAACTGGGTCGCGGCCGCCTCACGCGAGAGCCCGCCGATGTCCACTCCGGCGACTTCGGTACCCCGCGGCACCCCGGCTCCGACAAAGGCGTAGGCGCCGACGTACGCGGCGATCAAGGTGACCAGGAGCAGGCCGAGCAGCACGCCGAGGCGTAGCCGGCGGTGCGAAGGCCGTGACTCGACCTCGCCGCCGAACTCGTCGAGCAGCGTCGTGTCTTCCTGGGTCACTGCAGCTCTCCGTCGTTCGCGAGTGACGCGGGTAGGCGCCCACGGAACGGCCATCGTACGTCGGCAGCACCGCTAGGGGTTGCGTCCGCAACCGCTATCTGCGCAGGTCATTCCCCATGGCTGGGCGCACCCTCCGCCACGGGGAGGCCCGTCCACGCACCGAGCAGGATCCCGCCGCCGAGCACGCCGGCGAAGAGGTAGATCAGGGACAGCGGGCTGTTCGGGAACACGGCGTCACCCTCCGCGCGGGGCACCGCGAGGACGAGGACGGCGACCAGCCACCCGGCGTACGACGCTGCCACTCCGGCCCGACGGTTGACCGCCCGCCCACTCAGCCACCAGGCGCCGAGCGTTGCCATCAGCAGGACCACCAGCCCGACCGGCCACCGAATCCCCAGCAACTCCACCCGGGCCAGGTGTAGGAACGATCCGACGATCCCCAGCGCCACACCGGCCAACGCCAGTCCGCTCAGCGCGGCGGCAATCGGGGGCGGGCGGCGCACCGCGCCAACTGTACGGCGACCGCCGTGTCAGACCGAGTCGCGCAGGTCCACGACGGCTGGGATGGTGGCGCCGGATGCGCGGGGGCCGGGCACCCTGAGCGGCATGCCGAGTGGTGACGCCGCATCGAGCACGTCGGTGATCTCCGATCCGACCAGCTCGTGGCGCTCCAGCAACGCGTCGCGCAGGGCAGCAACCAGATGGGAGTTGTCGCGCACCAGGGTGCGCACGATCTCCTTTTGCTCGCGCAGCAGGCCTTCCACCCGACTGCGCCCCTCCCCGTCGCCCAATACCCGGCCGGTGACGTTGGTGCCGGAGAGCGCGCCGCTCTGTACGGCGGCGTAGGAGATCAGCGTGTCGGTCATGCCGCAGGCGCCGACCATTTCCGCGGCGACGTTGGTGGCGTAGAGCAGGTCCCCCCCGGGACCGGTGGACACATCACCGAAGAACAGCTCCTCGGCGACCTGCCCGCCGAAGGCGATCTGCACGAGCCCGCGCATCTCCGTACTCGACCTGGTGTAGACGTCGTCGCGGTCGCCATGCGCCAGCAGGCCAAGCGCCTGGCCGCGCTTGATGATGGTGAGCACCTCCAGCCGTCGGTGCGGTGCGACCAGCCACGCGACGGTGGCATGCCCCGCCTCGTGGGTGGCGATGAGGCGCGCCTCGTGGTCGGTGTAGCCGACGGGCTGGCCGAGCCCGACCGCCTCGGAGAGCCGCGCCTGCTCCAGGTCGGCCCAGCTCATCGCGGTGGCGCCGCGGCACACGGCCTGCGCTAACGCCTCGTCGAGGAGGTGCTCGATCATGACCGGGGTGAAGCCCTGGGTGACCCCGGCGAGGGCGTCACGGCGCTCGTCCTCGTCGAGCTCGGCGGTGTGTGACTTGCGCGCAAGGAAGTGGTCGACCAGCGCGCGGCGCCCCTCCTTCGCCGGCGGGTCGAAGTGCAGCCGGCGGTCGAACCGGCCGGGACGCAGCAGCGCCGGATCGAGGTCGTCGCCGCGATTGGTGGCCGCGATGAGCAGGATGTTCGGCTTGGTCGCGGCCGGCGTCCGCAGTTGGCGGTGGGCGGGCAGGAACAGGTTGAGCGCGGAGACCGCGCGGCGGCGCAGCTTCAGCAGCCCGGTCGGCTCGTCGAAGGACTGCATCTGGACGAGCAGCTCGTTGACCACGCCGCCGACGCCCTCCGACGTGACGGAGGGGTGCTGCACCGGGGTGGCAGCGCCGGATTCGGCGTACGACGAAGGGAGCCCGACCATCCCGTCGCAGCGCAGCGGGCCGCCGCGGCCGGAGGCCTGTGCTAACGCGGGAGCGGCCGAGCCCATTCGCATCCCGCCGCGCACGGTGGCGATTGCGTCGATCTCCTCGATGAAGCCGATGGCCCCACCCTCCCGGCGGGCCACCCGGCGCAGCACCCGGAAGTAGGAGCGGATCTTTCGCGCCGTCGCGCCGTAGTACATCGACTGGAACGCGGTCGCCGACACGTACAGGAACGGCACCCCGGTTTCCGCCGCCATCGCCTTGGCCAGGTGGGTCTTCCCGGTTCCCGGCGGGCCCTCGAAGAGCAGGCCGCGGCGCGGTGTCCCACCCATCTGGTCGGCGAAGGTCGTGTGCGCGAGGAACAGGTCGATGGATCGGACGACCTCGTCGCGTACCGGGTCGATGCCCACCACGTCGTCCAGGCGTACGTCGATCTGCTCCGGCCGGTACAGCACGTGGGGCGAGCGGCCGGCCCCCATCTGGGTGCCCAGCAGCAGCAGGATGAGCAGCACGAAGAAGAGCAGCGGGGCGACGAGCAGCCAGTCGACCTGCGGGAATGCAAGCGCCGTCACGTCGACGGGGTCGCCGCTCAGCAGGCGCCACCACAACCAGCCGGTGAGCGGTCCGAGCAGCATTGCCAGCCCGCGCAGGCGCCGCTGCCGCAGCCGCTCCCGATCCGGCCCGACGTCTCCCCCGCGCCCGCGTCCCAATGCACCGGCGATCTCGGTCACCACTGGCGCCGCCCCCCTTGCGTTCCCCATGTGGCCGCGCCCCTTCTCTGCGTTGCTCAGCGGACCGGCGTACACCGGCGGGTTCACCCGTTCGGCGGATCAACCCACCCGGTGATGGAGCCGACGTACCAACGGGCGAGGTCTACGCCGACATCGACGCGTACGGAGAGTGTGCGGCCGGCTTGCCACCGGCGGCCGGCTGCTGGCGGGTCTTTCACCCACTAGGCCCAGCCGATGCACCGATCAGGCAACTCCGGAGAACAGATCGTTCTCCCGGCCGTCGGGGTCGCGCTGCTCCCCCAAGTCGCCGTGCACCAGACGGAAGTACTCCATGCCCATGATCTGCTGACCGACCATGTTGGACAGCGCGAAGAACGGGCCGTCGACGGCGATCTGGGTGGCGTGCGCCCGCATCGCGGCCAACTTCGCCTCCATCTGCAGCGCCCCGTCAACGACCGTGGTCACGTCGGCATCCGGTACGGCGAAAGGCAGCTCGTCGGCCGACTCGACGGCAAAGAAGTTCTCCTGACCGCCTTCGCGGAGCGCGTCGATCCCGGCTTGGAGCACCGAGCGAGGAACCGCCGTCCAGTAGACCTTGGCCACCGACCACGCCTCGCCGAGGTCGGGGCGCCACGATCCGTCGCGGGCGCACTCGACCGCCCGCATGGCGACCCGGTGCGCCTGGACGTGGTCGGGGTGGCCGTAGCCGCCGTTCTCGTCGTAGGTGACGACCACCTGCGAGCGCACCTCGCGGATCACCGCCACCAGGTGGGCGGACGCCTCGTCCAGGTCGGCTCGCCAGAAGCAATCCGGCCGGTCGTTGGACGGGAGTCCCATCATCCCGGAGTCGACGTAGCGACCGGCGCCGCCGAGGAACCGGTGATCCTTGACGCCCAGCGCCTCGCAGGCGGCAGCAAGCTCGCCGACGCGGTGCTCGCCGAGCCCGCCATCACGGTCGGCGGCGAGGTGCGCCAGCTCGGGCACGAGCACCTCGCCCTCCTCGCCCAACGTGCAGGTGACGAGGGTGACCAGCGCGCCCTCTGCTGCGTAGCGGGCCATGGTGACCCCGGTGCCGATCGTCTCGTCGTCGGGGTGGGCATGCACCAGCAGCAGTCGGCGCGGGTTGTCCAGCGGGTCCATGTCGGCGATCGGTTCGAGGTCCTCCATCACCTGCGCCGCCTCGTCGAGCACCTCCTGCTCGGCGGTGAGCGGCTCGGCCAGCGGACCGACCTCTCCACCCAGCGGTGCATCGGGGATCGTCGTCATGGCGGGGAGCGTACGCCGGCAGCCGCCACCCGTCCCTGCAAGACTGCGCGGCCATGACTGCCGAACGCGTCTCCTTCCCACGTCACTACGCCCGGACCCAGCGCTTCACCCTGGGTGTCCCGAAAGCGTTCACCATCGCGCCGGAGGGGGATCGGCTGGCTTTCCTGCGGACCCGATCGGGCACCGACCCCGTCAGCTTGCTGTGGACGCTCGATGTCGCCACCGGCGAAGAGCGGTGCGTCGTCGATCCGGCCACCCTGCTGGCCGGCGGTGCCGAGGAGCTGTCGCAGCAGGAGCGGGCGCGCCGGGAGCGGGCGCGGGAGGCGGGCGGCGGTGTGGTGGGTTATGCCGCGGACCGGGCGCTGGAAGTTGCCGTGTTCGCGATCTCCGGTGGCGCCTACGTCACCGACCTGCGCGGCGGCGGCGTACGCGCGCTGCCCACCGCCACCCCGGTGGTGGATCCGCGGCCGGACCCCACCGGCCGGCACGTCGCGTACGTCGCCGGCGGCGCGTTGCGCGTGATCGGCGTGGACGGGTCCGGTGATCGGGCGCTGGCGGAGCCCGATGGGGAGTCGGTGACGTGGGGGCTAGCCGAGTTCGTGGCGGCGGAGGAGATGAGCCGCTATCGCGGCTTCTGGTGGTCACCCGACGGGGAGCGACTGCTGGCCGCCCGCGTCGACGAGTCGCCGGTGCAGCGCTGGCATGTTGCCGACCCGGCGAACCCGGACGCCGCTCCTGTCGTCCTTGCCTACCCGGCCGCCGGGACGCCGAACGC
>JBBSMJ010000055.1:0-7712 GCA_038233235.1 Actinomycetes bacterium
CCCGGGTCGAGGGTGCGCGCGCGGCGCTGGAGGTGCAGCTGCTGCGCCGCTCGTCCGTAGCCCTGGAGCTGGCCACCTCGGCGCTACTCGATCCGGCGACGAGCCTGTTGCTCGCCACCGCTGCCCATGACGCGCGGGCGGCCGCCGAGGAGGACCGCGAGCCGGCGGAGAGCGACCTGAGCCGCGCGCTGCGGGCCGCCCTGCCGGACGCGGAGACCGTCGCCGAACTCAACGCCGACCCCGGCGGCGCGGAGCTGGTCGCCGAGCTGCAGGCGGCCGCCCAGCGGGTGACGCTGGCCCGACGGTTCCTCGGCGACGCCGTACGCGCCACCTTGTCCGTACGCCGACTCCGCGTCGTGCGCTACCTGCGGTTGGCCGGGCACGCCGACGCGCCGGTGACGTTCGAGCTGGACGACGAGCCCCCGCCGCCCTTCGTGCGATGACCACAGCCAGGACTTCGCGGCCAGGACTCCGCAGCCAGGGCTTCGTCTGGTATCCACCTACGATACGAGGGAAGAGTTCTTCGACGACGCGTTGTGAGGTCCACGGTGTCCACCCCAAGCACGAGCGCAAGCAATGGCCAGCCCAGCGACGGCGTGACCGGTACCGCCCGGGTCAAGCGCGGCATGGCCGAGATGCTCAAGGGCGGCGTCATCATGGACGTCGTCACCCCCGACCAGGCCAAGCTCGCCGAGGACGCCGGCGCGGTGGCGGTCATGGCGCTGGAGCGGGTGCCTGCCGACATCCGCTCGGCCGGCGGCATTGCCCGGATGAGCGATCCGGACATGGTCGAGGGCATCGTCGCGACGGTCTCCATCCCGGTCATGGCGAAGGCCCGCATCGGTCACTTCGTCGAGGCGCAGGTGCTGCAGTCGCTCGGCGTCGACTACGTCGACGAGTCGGAGGTGCTGACCCCGGCCGACGAGGCGCACCACATCGACAAGTGGGCGTTCACCGTGCCGTTCGTCTGCGGGGCCACCGGTCTCGGCGAGGCGCTGCGCCGGCTGGCCGAGGGTGCGGCGATGATCCGCTCCAAGGGTGAGGCCGGCACCGGCAATGTCGTCGAGGCGACCCGGCACATGCGGTCCATCCGGTCCGGCATCCGCCGCCTCGCCACGCTGGGCGATGAAGAGCTGTACGCCGCCGCCAAAGAGCTGCAGGCGCCGTACGACCTCGTCGCAGAGGTGGCCACCACGGGCAAGCTGCCCGTCGTGCTGTTCACGGCCGGCGGCATCGCGACCCCCGCCGATGCGGCGATGATGATGCAGCTCGGCGCGGAGGGTGTGTTCGTCGGCTCCGGCATCTTCAAGTCCGGCGACCCGGCGAAGCGCGCGGAGGCCATCGTCAAGGCGACGACGTTCTACGACGATCCCGACGTGATCGCGAAGGTGTCCCGCGGGCTGGGCGAGGCGATGGTGGGCATCAGCGTGGACGCGCTGCCCGCCGACCAGCGCTACGCCGTCCGCGGCTGGTAGCCCTCGCCCGCGACCTCTCGTCCACGTTCGAAGGCTGGTGTCGTGCCCGCGCCGGTGATCGGCGTCCTGGCGCTGCAGGGGGACGTGCGCGAGCACCTGCGCGCGCTTGAGTACGCCGGAGCGGTGGCGACCGCCGTACGCCGTCCCGCGGAGCTCGCCCGCGTCGACGGCCTGGTGCTGCCCGGCGGGGAGTCGACCACCATGGCGAAGCTGGCCGCGGCGTTCGACCTGCTCGAGCCACTGCGGGAGCGGGTGCGCGCGGGCATGCCGGCGTACGGATCGTGCGCGGGGATGATCCTGCTCGCCGACCGGATCCTCGACGGCACCGCGGACCAGCAGACCATCGGCGGACTCGACGTCGCCGTACGCCGCAACGCGTTCGGCCGGCAGGTCGACTCCTTCGAGGGTGATGTCACCATTGCCGGGTTCGACGACGGGCCGGTGCACGCCGTCTTCATCCGCGCCCCGTGGGTGGAGAAGGCCGGAGACACCGTCGAGGTGCTCGCCCGGCTCGGCACCGCCGTCCGCAGCCTCGCCAGCGGGGAAGGTCCGGGGGAGGCCGCCGGTAGGATCGTGGCGGTCCGGCAGGGCGACCTGCTCGCGACGGCTTTCCACCCCGAACTCACCGGAGACCCCCGCGTGCACGCGCTCTTCGTCGCGATGGTGAAAGGGACCTCATGAGCGGCCACTCGAAGTGGGCGACCACCAAGCACAAGAAGGCGGTCGTCGACGCCCGGCGCGGCAAGCTGTTCGCCCGGCTCATCAAGAACATCGAAGTCGCCTCCCGCACCGGCGGGGCCGACCTCGCCGGCAACCCGACGCTGTACGACGCCGTACAAAAGGCGAAGAAGTCCTCGGTGCCCAACGACAACATCGACCGAGCGGTCAAGCGGGGGGCGGGGCTGGAGGCCGGCGGTGCCGACTATCAGTCCATCACCTACGAGGGTTACGGGCCGGGCGGCGTGGCGGTGCTCGTCGAGTGCCTCACCGACAACCGCAACCGGGCGGCGTCCGACGTGCGCGTCGCGATGACCCGCAACGGCGGGTCGATGGCCGACCCGGGTTCGGTGGCGTACCTGTTCACCCGCAAGGGCGTGGTGCTGGTGCCCCGCCGGCAGCCGCAGGGCGACCTCAGCGAGGACGACGTGCTCCTTGCCGTGGTGGACGCCGGCGCGGAGGAGGTCAACGACTTGGATGAGACCTTCGAGGTGGTTTCCGAGGCTGGCGACCTCGTCCCGGTGCGCACCGCCTTGCAGGAGGTCGGCATCGACTACGAGTCGGCCGAGCCGAACTGGCTGCCCATGGTCAACGTGCCCTTGGAGGAGGACGCGGCCCGTCGGGTGTTCCGGCTCATCGAGGCGCTCGAGGACTGCGACGACGTGCAGAACGTGTGGGCCAACTACGACGTCTCCGACGAGGTGCTCGAGAAGGTCGGCTGACGAGTGGTCGGCGCCTTTCGTGCAGTGGCCGACGTGAGCAGTGGCCGACGTGAGCAGTGGCCGACGTGAGCAGTCGTCGGCGTCAGGCAGCTTCGTAGCATTCGATGTGCGCCGCATGTCCTCTAGCGCGACCGAGGCGGGCGTCCGAGGTCACCAGCGGGCTGTCGAGCGCCTCGGCCAGGGCGACGTAGGCGGCGTCGTACGCCGTGACGTTGGCGCGCAGCGCCCAGATTCGGTCGGCGAAACCGATGTGCGGATAGCGCACGAGGGCCAGGTCAGCGAGGTCGGTGATGGCGTCTTGTGCTCGGTCAAGGGTCAGCTGGCGACGCCCGACCAGCCGGCGGAGTCCGTTGAGCACCTCGACGTCGAAGAGGTGCGGGGCATGCAGCGATGCGGCATCGCTGAGTCGGCGCACGAGAAGCTCGTTCGGGTGGTCTGCGGAGAGCGCGTGCAGCACGGCAGACGCGTCGACCACTAACACGCGTCAGTCCCGCTCCCGGCCGTCCCGCACTGCCGCCACTATGTCCGTGACCGCAGCGCCGCCCGATCGCCGCTGGGCGCGCCGCAGGACGTCGGCGACGGAAGGGCGCGCAGCCATCTCGGTCACCTCGCGGAGCAGATACTCCGACAGCGACATTCCAGCCGCCGCGGCACGGGAGCGCAAGGTCGAGTGCACCTCGTCCGGAACGTCCCTGATCTGAATGGCCCTGGGCATGGATCGGAGCATACATGCGGAGTGGGTGACCAACATGCGAAGTGCACCTAAGCAGGCCGGGCGCGTCGTGGCACGGTTCTGTCGGCGTACGGCGCTAGCCTCTCCTCTCGAACAGGCGTTCGGCCGGCGGGAGGTTTCAATCGTGCGGGTGCTCGGCGTCGACCCGGGGTTGACCCGGTGCGGTCTCGGCGTCGTCGACGGCGGCCCGGGAGCGCGGCTCACCGTGGCGGAGGTCGACGTGGTGCGCACGTCCTCCGCCGCCGACGTGGGAGCGCGGCTGCTGGCCGTCGAGGGAGCCGTCGAAGCGTGGCTGGAGCGTTGGGCCCCCGACGCGCTGGCGGTCGAGCGGGTGTTCAGCCAGCACAACGTTCGTACGGTCATGGGCACCGCGCAGGCGGGGGCGGTCGCCATCACCTGTGCGGCGCGGCGCGGACTGCCGGTGGCGCTCTACACCCCCAGCGAGGTGAAGGCGGCGGTCACCGGGAGTGGGCGGGCCGACAAGGCGCAGGTGGCGGTCATGGTGTCCAGACTGCTGCGGCTGCAGGCTCCACCGCATCCGGCCGACGCCGCCGATGCGCTCGCGCTGGCAATCTGCCACGTGTGGCGCGGGGCGGCGCAGGCCCGGTTGACGGCGCTTGCTGCCGCGGCGCTCGGGAGGTCGACGTGATCGCGTCGGTGCGCGGCTGCGTGACCGCCCTCGCCCCCGACGCGGCGCTGGTCGAGGTGGGGGGCGTCGGCCTGTCGGTCCAGTGCACTCCCGGCACGCTGGCCCGGCTGCGGGTGGGGGAGACGGTGCGGCTGCCGACGGCGCTCGTCGTCCGCGAGGAGTCACTCACCCTCTACGGCTTCGCCGAAGAGGACGAGCGCGTCGTCTTCGAGCTGCTGCAGACCGCCAGCGGGGTGGGGCCCCGGCTGGCCCAGGCCATGCTCGCCGTCCACAGTCCCGACGCGCTGCGCCGGGCGGTCGCCACCGAAGACCTCGCTGCGCTGACCCAGGTCCCGGGCATCGGCCGGAAGGGCGCCCAACGCATCGTGCTCGAGCTGCGCGACCGGCTCGGCGCGCCCGTCGGCGCACCCGGCAGAGGGATCGCCGGGGCCGGCCTCGTCCCGGCGTGGCGCGACCAGCTGCACGCCGCACTCGTCCACCTGGGGTGGGCGGCTCGAGAGGCCGACGAGGCGGTGGCCATCGTCGCTCCGGCGGCGGACGCCAGCGATGATCCCCCCGACGTGGCCGCGTTGCTGCGCGCCGCGCTGCGGACGTTGGATCGCGCATGAGCGAGTCCGTCGAGGGGTCCGGCGGGGTGCACGAGCGCAGTGCGCTGGTCGAGGCGGTGGCCGATGGCGACGACCGCGCGTTCGAGGCGGCGCTGCGCCCACACCGGCTGGCAGAGTTCGTCGGCCAGCACCGGGTGCGTGAGCAGCTCACCCTCGTCCTCGAAGCGGCCCGTCGGCGGCGCCGGCCACCGGACCACGTGCTGCTGTCCGGTCCGCCCGGGCTGGGCAAGACCACCCTCGCCATGATCATCGCGGCCGAGCTGGGGGCTCCGCTGCGGATCACCAGCGGGCCGGCCATCCAGCACGCGGGCGACCTCGCGGCGCTGCTCTCCTCCCTGACCGAGGGCGAGGTGCTCTTCCTCGACGAGGTGCACCGGATGGCCCGCCCGGCCGAAGAGATGCTCTACATGGCGATGGAGGACTTTCGGGTCGACGTCATCGTCGGCAAGGGGCCGGGCGCCGCCGCGATCCCGCTCGAGGTCGCCGAGTTCACCCTGGTCGGGGCCACGACGCGGGCCGGGCTGCTGCCCGGGCCGCTGCGTGACCGGTTCGGGTTCACCGCCCACATGGACTTCTACAGCGCCGCGGAGCTCGAGCAGGTGCTGCACCGCTCGGCCCGGCTGCTCGGCGTACCGCTGCGCCCGGAGGGCGCTACGGAGGTGGCCGGGCGGTCGCGGGGGACTCCGCGGATCGCCAACCGGCTGCTCCGCCGGGTCCGCGACTACGCCCAGGTCCGCGCCGACGGCGTGGTCACCCGGGAGATCGCCGACGCGGCGCTCGCCGTCTACGAGGTGGACCAGGAGGGCCTCGACCGGCTCGACCGCGCGGTGCTCGACGCGCTGCTGCGCCGCTTCGGCGGCGGCCCGGTCGGGCTGTCCACCCTCGCCGTCGCCGTGGGGGAGGAGCCGGAAACCGTCGAGGAGGTGGCCGAGCCGTTCCTCGTCCGCGCCGGCCTGCTCGCCCGTACTCCCCGCGGGCGCGTCGCCACCGCCGCCGCGTGGGCGCACCTTGGGTTGGCGGTCCCGCGCCATGCCGCTGTTCCTGGGAGCCATCCCTCGCTCTTCGACGGAGATGCCGCGGCCGGCTGACTGGCCGGCTGACCGGCCGGCTGACCGGGGCCTCCGCAGGCATTACACTGCGCGCAGGCCACGCGTGGGCGTGGCCGTTTGCTTGTCATCGCCCGCCGCGCCGCCCGGACGGCGTCGGTGATTCGGAGGGATTCGCGTCGTGGAGGGTCTGGCAAACCTGCTACCCCTGCTGCTTCTGGTGGCGCTGTTCTGGTTTCTGGTATTCAGGCCGGCGCGTAACCGACAGCGGCAGGCGCAGCAGACGCAGGGCGCGCTGGCCACCGGTCAGCAGGTGATGACGACCGCGGGGCTCATTGCGACCGTCTCGGCCGTTGAGGACGACGTGGTGGTCCTC
Source organism: Actinomycetes bacterium (assembly GCA_038233235.1). GTDB lineage: Bacteria > Actinomycetota > Actinomycetes > JBBSMJ01 > JBBSMJ01 > JBBSMJ01. Next base: position 6,327 of record JBBSMJ010000055.1, read on the forward strand.
GAAGTGGCGCCTGGCGTGACGTGCCGCTACGCCAAACCGGCGGTCGCGCAGATCATGGACCAGCAGCAGTCGGACAGCTCAGCGGAGGAACGCCAGGACACGGCCGGTTCGGACAGCGACTCGACCTGATCGATGGGCCTGACCGCTCGGGCCTGACCGGTCGCGGACACGAACCCCTGCTCGACGAGGAGAGAGACAGCCAGTGGCAACACCGACCACGTCGCGACCGGGGCGAGCGCTGTCGGTGTTCGCCCTCATCCTGATCGTCCTCTCGGCCCTCATGTTCCTCAGGAGCACGACCGAGCCGAAGCTCGGGCTCGACCTGCAGGGCGGAACGAGCGTCACGTTGGTGCCCCGCGGAGACGCGGCGGTGACCGATGACAACCTGACGCAGGCCGTCAACATCATCCGGCAGCGGGTCAACGCGTTCGGCGTGTCGGAGAGCGAGGTCACCACTCAGGGCGGGCGCAACATCGTGGTCTCCGTTCCCGGCGCCGGGCAGCGCGACCTCGTCCAGCTGGTCGGACAGACCGCGCAACTGCGCTTCCGCCAGGTGCTGGCCGAGGCCGGTCCGCTCCCGCTCGAGGCCCAACCCGACCCCGCGGCAACCCCGGGCACCACGCCCGAAGCCACCAAGACCGCCAAGCCGAAGAAGACTCCCAAGCCGGACAAGTCGGCCAAGTCCGACGCCCCCGAGGGGACGCCTAGTCCGGAGGCCAGCGGCGCGGGTCGGGTGCTCAGCCGAGCCCTGCAGGCGCAGACCGTCCCCAGCCCTACCGGTGAGGCCTCGCCCCCGGCGCCGGCGACCCCACCGGCCACCGCACCGGCGCAGCCTCCGGTCCCACCCGTCCCCGTCCCGCCGGTCGAGCAGGATCCTGCCGCGCAGATTCCCGAAGAGGCGCAGCAGCGTTTTGCCGACCTCGACTGCAGCAAGCCGGAGAACCGCCAGGGCGGCGAGGATGTGGCCATCGGCCAGGTGCTCGTGGCCTGCGACCGGGAGGGCACCAGCAAGTACGTCCTCGCTCCCGTCGAGGTCGTGGGTCAGGATGTCAACGGCGCCCGAGCCGAGCTGGCCCAGAACACCGGGGGGCTGGGCGGCTGGCAGGTGAGCCTCAACTTCAACGGCGACGGCACCCGTAAGTTCGCCGACCTCACCCGCAAGGTATGGGAGCTGCCCCCGCCGCAGAGCCAGGTCGCTGTGGTCTTGGACGGACTGGTCGTTTCCGCCCCGGTGATCCAGGGGCCGATCACCGGCGGGCAGGCGCAGATCACCGGCAACTTCACCCAGGAGGAGTCGCAGGACCTGGCGAACGTCCTGCAGTACGGCGCGCTGCCGGTCGCCTTCGACCTGGGTGAGGTCAACACCGTGTCGCCGTCCCTCGGCGG
>JBBSMJ010000056.1:0-7657 GCA_038233235.1 Actinomycetes bacterium
CGCGATCCCGTACGTGGCGTGAACCGGAACTCGTGCCAGTCTGCCAGCAGGCGCCAGCCGTCGTACAGCAGGCGTGCAACAGGCGTGCCACCCCCCGCAACGCTCGGTCAGAACCCGCTGTTCCCTACGTCGCCGGGACGTGGGTCTGGGGGTACGGCACCGCGATCGCTAGATGATCAGGGTCTCCCGGTGCCCGGCGTCCAGTCCGCCGTTATGTCGGAATCGCACCGTCGTACGGCGGAAGGCCCTGATCGACTTCGCGCCCGAGGGGAGCTCAGTCGTCGTCGTTGGTCTGCATCGGAGTCGTCTTCTGCACCTGCAGCAGGAACTCCGCGTTGCTGCGGGTCTTGCGCAGCTTGTCGATGAGCAGCTCGATCGCCTGCTGGTCATCGAGGGCAGCGAGCACCCGACGCAGCTTCCAGACGGTCTGCAGCTCCTCCCGCGACATGAGGATCTCTTCCTTGCGGGTGCCGGACGCGTCGACGTCGACGGCGGGAAAGATCCGCTTGTCCGCAAGCCGGCGGTCGAGCTTGAGCTCCATATTGCCGGTGCCCTTGAACTCCTCGAAGATGACTTCGTCCATGCGCGAGCCGGTTTCGACCAGCGCGGTGGCCAGGATCGTCATAGAGCCACCGTGCTCGATGTTGCGGGCGGCCCCGAAGAAGCGCTTGGGCGGGTAGAGCGCGGTGGAGTCGACGCCGCCGGAGAGGATGCGTCCACTGGCGGGCGCAGCCAGGTTGTACGCACGCCCCAGCCGGGTGATCGAGTCGAGCAGCACGACCACGTCGTGGCCGAGCTCGACCAGCCGCTTGGCCCGCTCGATGGCCAGCTCGGCCACGATGGTGTGATCTTCGGCCGGCCGGTCGAACGTCGAGGCGATGACCTCGCCCTTCACCGAACGCTGCATGTCGGTGACCTCCTCCGGCCGCTCGTCGACGAGGACGACCATGAGGTGGCACTCAGGGTTGTTGGTGGTGATGGCGTTGGCGATGGCCTGCAGCACCATGGTCTTGCCGGCCTTGGGTGGCGACACGATGAGCCCGCGCTGTCCCTTGCCGATGGGTGCCACGATGTCGATCACCCGAGTGGTGAGCGCGGCCACGTCGTTCTCCAGCATGAGCCGCTCCTGCGGGTACAGCGGCGTCAGCTTGTTGAACTCGATCCGATCCCGGCTCTTCTCCGGGTCGGCACCGTTGACGGTGTCCAAGCGGGCCAGCGCGTTGAACTTCTCCCGCCGCTCACCGTCGCGGTTCTGGCGTACGGCTCCGGTCACCGCATCGCCCTTGCGCAGGCCGTACTTGCGAACCTGGGCGAGCGACACGTAGATGTCGTTGGGTCCCGGGAGATAACCCGAGGTTCGTACGAACGCGTAGTTGTCCAGGACGTCGAGGATGCCGGCGACCGGCAGGAGGACGTCGTCTTCGGTGACGGCAGGCTCGCCCTCACCGCCGTAGCGCTCGGTCCCCGTCGTCCCGCGGCGCCGGTTGCGGTCACGGAACCGACCGCGCCGATTGCTGCGCCGACTGCGGTCGTCCTCGTCATCGCGATACCCCTGCTGGCCGCCCTGGCTCTGCTGGGACTGGCCCTGCTGGGACTGGCCCTGCTGGGACTGGCCCTGCTGGGACTGGCCCTGCTGGGACTGCCCGGAAGGCTGGCGCTGCTGGGACTGCCCGGAAGGCTGGCGCTGCTGCTGGGACTGGGCCTGCTGGGACTGGCCCTGCCGACTCTGCCCCTGCTGGGACTGGCCCTGCTGGTGGACCGGTCGGTCAGATCGGGACTGGCCTTGGGATCGGTCTCCGCGGTCACGTCCCTGTCCGCTCGAGGAGGTGGTCGTCGGCTGCGCTGCGGCGGATTGCTCGGCCGGCGCAGATTGCTCGGCCGGCGCGGACTGCTCAGCCGGCGCGGACTGCTCAGCCGGCGCGGACTGCTCGGCCCGCGCCGTAGGGGCCTCGGCCACTGGCGTTCGCTGTGGACTCGCTGCCGCACCGGCGGTGGCGCTGCCGGCGCCATTGGAGCTGAGGCCAGCGGGCGCGGGGGTGCCCGCAGCAGCGGCCCCGTTACCGCCGCCAACCTGGCGCTCCTGAATGGCCGCGATCAGCTGGCTCTTGCGCATACGTGCAGTGCCGCCGATGCCGAGGCCGGCGGCGACCGCTTGCAGCTCGGGGAGCACCATCGCGCTCAACCCGCTGCCAGAGCGTCGCCGCGGACGGACGGGGGGACCTGCCGGACTGCCGGCCAGGTCGGTGGAGGTTTCGGACACATCAGGTCCTTCCAGATGGGGGGCGCCGCCTTGATGCGGTGCGGACGCCCGGCTTGTGCTATCCGGCGAAGCCGGAAACGTCGTTCGCTCGGGGCGGTCCACGACCGGTCTTACGTAAGGCGGTCGAGACGGCACCCGTCGTGCACCGTGAACCTTTCCGACGGCTTTGCGGCGTACGGGGGAGGTCCATGCTCGGTGTCAGGTCGCCACGGACGTCACGTGCACGGGGAAAGAATCCCCGCAGAGAACTGTGACTGAAGACCGACCCCGGAGGGCACTGGCGCGGATGTCAGCGTAACACCCCTACCGCTACCCCGTGTTCCTACAGCCTATGCGGAGCCGGTGAGTTCAGCAGCGGGACACGGCGGCGCCAGTCGTTGTGATAGCGAGCCGGTGGGCGGTCCAACCCGGGCCGGCCAGCGCGGACAGCTCCGCGGGCGCCAGCGGGCTCGCCCCCTCGACGAGCAGCGCCACCACACTCGGTCCGGCGCCGGACACGGCGGCGGCCACACCGACCGCGCGCAGGGCGTCCACCAGGGCCAGCGTCGCCGGCAGCGCGGGCGCCCGATACCGCTGGTGAAGTCGGTCCTCCGTGGCGGCGAGCAGCAGGGACGGGTCGGCGGTCAGGGCGTGGACGAGCAGCGCCGCTCGCCCGGAGTTGGCCGCCGCGTCGGCGTGGGGAACCGTCCCGGGCAGCAGCCCGCGGGCAGTTCCGGTGTCCAGGGTGGCCACCGGAATGAGCACCACTGGCGCGATGGACTCGTGCGGCGTCAGTCGCACCGCGCGGACCCCCTCTACTTCCGCCCAGGCGATGGTGAGCCCGCCGAGCAGGCAGGCCGCGACATTGTCGGGGTGACCCTCCAGCGCCGCCGCTGCGACCAGCAGGTCTGCGGTCTCCCCAGCTCCTGCCGGCCCGCCGGCCAGCGCCCGCGCGGCCAGCAACCCGGCAACCACGGCCGCGGCGGAGGAGCCCAGCCCCCGCCCGTGCGGAATCCGCAGCGCGCAGGACAGCCTGAGCCCGGGGAGCGCCAACCCTTCGGTGGCCAGCCCCGCCCGCAGCGCGCGGACCAGCAGGTTCGTCTCGTCGCGCGGCACGGTGTCGGAGCCTTCCCCGCTCACCTCGACGGCGAGCCCGCCGTCGGTCACGGCCACCGTCACGTCGTCGTACAGCGCCAACGCCAGCCCCAGGCAGTCGAACCCGGGGCCGAGGTTGGCGCTGCTGGCCGGGACGCGCACGCGTACGGCGGAGGGCCGACTCTCGGCAGCGCTCATGGCTTTCCCTCAGTCGCTCTCGCCGGGTGTCGCACTGGGACGCGACTCGGCCGCTGTACGGCGCACCCCGCGGGTGGCCGCCAGCCACAACACTCCGTACAGCAGCGTGACGCCGCCGAAGCTGGAGGCGAGCACCCGTACGTCGACCAGCTCACTGGCCCAGCCCGCGGCGAGCTGACCGAGAGCCATGGCGAGCGTCGCCAGCATGAAGTCGGCGCTGAAGACCCGCCCACGCAACGCGTCGGGCACGGTCGCCTGCAACCCGTACGACGACAACACCCAGTTCGCCCCGCCGCCGATGTGGGCAACCACCACGAGCAGAAGTGCTGCCCAGAACCACGGCGTCAACCCGAAGAGGACGTAGCAGAACCCGAAGCCCAGCATCCCGGCAGCCATCACGGGGTAGAGCCTGGCCTCGTCGGCAGCCGAGCGGCGGGTGATCAGGGGGCCGATCAGCGCGCCGAGTCCACGAGCCGCGAAGAGCAGACCGGTGCCCAGCGGTCCCACGGCGTACGCCCCGGTCGCCAGCAGCGGGAACAGCGCGAGCGTGCCGTTGCCCAGCCCCACTGCACTCTTCACGCTGAGCAGCGTGGCCACTCGCCGGTCGCCGCGCACGTAGCGGGCGGTCTCCCGCAGGTCGAGCCACACCTGCGGCCGACCCCCCCGCGCGGTCCCCGCCTGCTGGAACGGCCGCCGGGCCAGCACGGTCAGCCACGCGGAGAGCAGAAAGGAGGCCCCGTCGATGAGGAAGCAGGTGTACGGGCCGAACGCCGCGTCGGCGAGGCCGCCGAGGGCAGCACCGACCGCGAGCATGGTCCCCCACGAGGCTCCGACGAGGACGTTGGCCGTCGGCAGGTCGGCGCGGCTCACCAGGTTGGGCAGGGCAGCGTTCGACGCGGGCTGGTAGAACGCCTTCGCCACCGCGATGGCGCCGATGGCGGTAACCCCGATCCAGGCGGTGGCCGGCCCGCGGACCAGGAGCAGTGCCAGCACCACCGCGGCAGAGGCGATGTCTGCTGCCACCAGGATCGTGCGGCGGTCGTAGCGGTCGGCGATCGAGCCGGCGTACGGCGAGACCGCCGCGATGAGCAGCGTGTCGGCGGCGAGGACGAGCGAGCCGTAGACGCCGCTGCCGGTCTCCCGGGCGAGCAGGTTGAGCAGCGGCACGATCGCGAACCAGTCGCCGCCGAGGGAGATCAACTGCGCGGTGTAGACCCGGCGGAAGTCCCGCTCGCGGCGCAGTAGGTCGATATAGGGCCTCACCGGCCGAACTCGTCCGCCGCCGTACCGTTCCCATCCCGCAGTCGCTCTGCCGACGCCCCTGCTGGGGCCCCTGCTGACGCCACGGTCTAACCGAGACCGAGCGCGGCCGCCGCGGCGTCGGCGTCGACCGGCACGGTGACCGGTTCCGGCGCCGCGGACATCGCCCAGTCCGGGTCCTTGAGCCCGTGGCCGGTGACCGTGCACACGACCCGCAGGCCCGCCGCCAGCGTGCCGGCCTCCCGGGCCTGCAGCAGCCCGGCGACCCCGGCCGCCGACGCCGGCTCCACGAAGACCCCCTCGCTGCGGGCGAGCAGCCGGTACGCCGCCAAGATCTGATCGTCGGTCACCGACTCGATCGCCCCGCCGGACTCGTTGCGGGCGGCCAGCGCAAGCTTCCAGGAGGCCGGGTTGCCGATGCGGATCGCGGTGGCGATCGTCTCCGGACTGGTGACCACCGCGCCGGTGACCAGCGGCGCGGCCCCGGCAGCCTGGAAGCCGCGCATGACCGGCAGCCGGGTGGCCAGGCCGGCGGCGGCGTACTCCCCGTAGCCCAGCCAGTAGGCGGTGATGTTGCCCGCATTGCCGACCGGCAGCGCGTGCACGTCGGGAGCATCGCCGAGCGCGTCCACAACCTCGAACGCCGCCGTCTTCTGTCCTTCCAGCCGGTAGCGGTTGACCGAGTTGACCAGCGAGACCGGGTAGCGCTCGGCCAGCCCGCGGGCCAGCACCAGGCAGTCGTCGAACCCGCCCTCGACCTGCAGCAGGGTGGCCCCGCAGACCAGCGCCTGCGACAGCTTGCCCATCGCGGTCTTACCGCTGGGGACGAGGACCGCGCAGGTCATGCCGGCCTTGGCGGCGTACGCCGCGGCGGAGGCGCTGGTGTTGCCGGTCGAGGCGCAGATGACGGCCTGCGACTTCTCCTCGGCCGCCTTGGAGATCGCCAGCGTCATGCCGCGGTCCTTGAAGGAACCGGTCGGGTTGGCGCCCTCGACCTTGAGCCAGACGTCGCAACCGGTCCGCTCGGACAACGTCGCCGCTGGCACCAGTGGGGTACCACCCTCGCGCAGCGACACGACCGGAGTCGCGGCGGTCACCGGCAACCTGCTGCGGTACTCCTCGATGACGCCGCGCCACTGCTGCGTGCGGGTGACCGGAGGCGCGGGGGTAGTGGTCACGGGCCGGGCTCCCCCTCGACCCGCATGACCCGGGCGACGGCGCGTACGACGTCGAGGTCGCGTAGGTCGGCCACGGTCGCCGCAAGTGCGGCGTCGCGGGCGGTGTGCGTGACCACTTCGAGCGCGGCGTCGTCGCCGCGGCCCTCCTGGTGCACGGTCTGGAGGGAGACGTCGTGGCGGGCGAACGCCTGCGCGACCCGGGCCAGCACGCCGGCCTTGTCGGCGACGTCGAGGCTCACGTGGTAGCGGGTGATCGCATCTCCCATGGGTCGCACCGCCAAGTCGGCGTACGTCGACTCTCCCGGCCCTCGTGCGCCCTGCACCCGGTTGCGGGCCACTGCGACGAGGTCGCCGAGCACAGCGCTGGCGGTGGGCGCCCCGCCCGCCCCCTGGCCGTAGAACATGAGCCGGCCGGCCGCTTCGCACTCCACGAACACGGCGTTGTAGGCGTCGCGAACGGCGGCCAGTGGGTGGCTGCGCGGGATCATCGCCGGGTGCACGCGTACGCCGATGCCGCGCCCGTCGGCGGCCCGCTCGGCGACGGCAAGCAGCTTGACGACGCGGCCACCGGCTCGGGCGCTCGCCACGTGGGCGGCGGTCACCCCCGCCATCCCTTCCCGGTGCACATCGGCGGCGCGCACCCGGATGTGGAACGCGAGCGAGGCCAGGATGGCGGCCTTCGCGGCGGCGTCGAAGCCCTCGATGTCGGCGGTCGGGTCGGCCTCCGCGTAGCCGAGGGCGGTGGCCTCCTCCAGCGCGTCGGCAAAGGAGGCGCCGGTCTCGTCCATCCGAGTCAGCACGTAGTTGGTGGTGCCGTTGACGATGCCCAGCAGCCGGGTCACCCGGTCGCCGGCGAGCGACTCGCGCAGCGGGCGGAGCAGCGGGATCGCCCCGGCGACGCTGGCCTCGAAGTACAGGTCGACCCGGTGCCGGGCGGCCGCCGCATGCAGCGTCGCGCCGTCCTCGGCAAGCAGCGCCTTGTTCGCGGTCACCACGGACTTGCCCGCGGCCATGGCGTCGAGCAGCAGGGTGCGCGCCGGCTCGACCCCGCCGATGAGCTCGATGACCACGTCGACGTCGGCTCGCGTCGCCAGGCCAGCCGCATCGGTGGTGAGCAGGTCGGCGCTCACTGCGGCCGCCCGGTGCTTGTCCCGGTGGCGGTCCAGGCTGCGTACGGCGACACCGGCGAGCTCCAGCGGCGCACCCACCCGGGGGGTGAGGTCGTTAGCGTGAGCGGCGAGCAGCTCGGCGACCTGCGAGCCCACGGTGCCGCACCCGAGGAGCGCGACTCGGATCGGCCTAGCTGCGGACGAAGTACCGGTGGGGGCGAGCATGGCTACATCCGCTCCGGGGCGGAGACGCCGAGCAGGCCGAGGCCACCGGCGATGACCGTGCGGGCGGCCTCGTTGAGCCACAGCCGGGCGCGGGTCAGGTCGGTGACCTCCTCGTCGCCGCGAGGCAGGATGCGGCAGGCGTCGTACCAGCGGTGGTAGGTGCCGGCCAGCTGCTCGAGGTAGCGGGCGACGCGGTGCGGCTCGCGCAGCTCGGCGGCGCTGGCAACGACCCGCGGGTACTCCCCCAGTGCGCCGAGCAGGTCGCGCTCCCGCTCGTGGTCGAGCAGCTCGGGGCGGAAGTCGGCCGCGCTGCCGCGTACGACGCCGATCTCGCTGGCGTTGCGGGAGACGGC
>JBBSMJ010000057.1:0-7657 GCA_038233235.1 Actinomycetes bacterium
CGCAGCCGAGCTCGGCGTGGCGTGGCGATATGGCGTGCCGTCGCCGCTAGCGTCCGGAGTGTCGATACGTCGATATTGACGGGTACGCCGGGAGGCTGACGTGACCGAAATGATTCCGCTCGAGCCGACCCAGACACCTCCCGTTGAGACACCTCCTGTCGAGACGCCCACTGCTGCTACGCCGCAGCCCTCGTCGGTGGCGCCGGCTGAGCCGGAGCCGATTCCGCTCGGCCCGACCGGGCGACTGTTACCCGACCTGCCCGAGCCACCGTCGATCGAGCGGCACGGCCCGGCCCGGATCGTCGCCATGTGCAATCAGAAGGGCGGCGTCGGCAAGACCACGACCACCATCAATCTGGGCGCCGCGCTGGCCGAGCTCAACCGGCGGGTGTTGCTCGTCGACTTCGATCCGCAGGGCTCGCTGTCCGTCGGGCTCGGCGTCAATCCACACGAGCTCGACCGCACGGTTTACAACCTGCTGATGCAGCGCAACGTCCCCGCGGACGAGGTCGTCCTGAAGACCGGCATATGGGGTCTGGACCTGCTGCCCAGCAACATCGACCTGTCCGCGGCGGAGGTGCAGCTGGTCTCCGAGGTGGCTCGCGAGCAGGTGCTTGCCCGAGTCCTCGACCAGGTTGCCGCCGACTACGACGTCGTGCTCATCGACTGCCAGCCCTCGCTGGGACTGCTCACCGTCAACGCGCTCACCGCCGCGCACGGGGTCATCGTGCCGATGGAGTGTGAGTTCTTCGCACTGCGTGGCGTTGCGCTGCTGGTGCAGACCATCGACAAGGTGCGGGAGCGACTCAACCCGGCGCTGGAGCTCGATGGTGTGCTCGCCACCCGCTACGACGCCCGAACGGTGCACGGCCGCGAGGTGCTGGCCCGGCTGGTCGACGCCTTCGGCGACAAGGTCTTCCATTCCGTCATCAATCGCACAATCCGCTTCGCGGAAACCACGGTGGCGGGAGAGCCGATCACGACGTACGCCGGCAACTCCGCGGGGGCCGCCGCCTACCGTCAGCTTGCCCGGGAGGTGCTTGCCCGGTGGCCCGCCGGGTGAGCCTGCCGGGCGCGGCCGAACTCTTCCGCGGTACGACCGATGCCACCCCGCCCACCCGCGAGCCGGCGCCCTCGACCGCGAACGGTCGACCCAGCGGCCGCCCCAGCGGTCTGCCCAGCGGTCGGCAGCGACACGACGAGAAGATCACCGTCTACGTCTCCTCTCCCGAGTTGCTCGCGCTGGAGCACGCTCGGCTGACGTTGCGCGGAACGTACGGCCTCGCCGTCGATCGGGGGCGGGTCGTGCGGGAAGCGCTGGCCGTGGTGCTGACCGACCTGGCCGCGGCCGGGGAGGACAGCGTCCTCGTCCGCCGGCTGCGCGACTGACGCGGGGTGCTCTACGCCCTCGGCAATCCGCCCGCCCTGCTCGTCCTCGTCCTCTCCTTTGTCGCCGCGATCCTCACCCAAGGCGTCGTCCAAGCCTTTGTCGCCGCCCGGCTGGGGGAGCGCGGGCCGGCGCAGGAAGGGCGCTTGCGCCCCGACCCGCGGCGGCACCTCGATGCGTTCGGGGCGATCGCCGCGGCGCTCGCCGGTATCGGGTGGGGTCGTCCGATCCCGCTCGGATCTCGCGTCGGCCGGGCCCGGCTGGCGGCGATCCAGCTCACCGGCCCGCTCGCGCTGGTGGTCGGCGGGGTGGCGTTGCTGGTGGCCGCGGGGGCAGCGGACCCGGCGTACCGGCTCGGAGCGGGCCAGTTCTCCGCGGCGCTCCACGGCGCTTTCGGGTTCGCCTCCCCGTTGCCGGCCGCGCTGGTCACCGCTGGGGCCGTCGTCCTCGGCGTGGGGCTGCTCGGGCTGATACCGATTCCACCGCTACCGGGTGGGGCGGTGCTGTTCGCCTACGCCCCGCGCGGCGGCGGGTGGGGCCGCGCCCGCTACTACCTGCAGGAGCAGCACTGGGGCGTGGGGGTGCTCCTCCTCCTGCTGCTGCTCCCCCTGGCGGGGCGCGAGCCGCTGCTGCTGTTCGTTGTGGACGCGGTTGCCTCCCTGCTGCTCGGCGTCGTGTCGGCGTGAGCCAGGACCACCCGCGCCGTACCGTGCCAGCATGAACCGGGAGCCAGCATGAACCGGGAGCCAGCATGAAGGTCGGGGAACTCGCCGGGGACTTCCACGTAGAGCTGGACGTGTTCGCCGGGCCGTTCGAGCTGCTGCTCGGGCTCATCGCCAAGCACGAGCTCGACGTCACCGAGGTGGCGCTGTCGAAGGTGAGTGACGACTTCATCGCACACATCCGCGAACGTGGCCGGGAGTGGGACCTCGGTCAGGCGACGCAGTTTCTCGTCGTCGCCGCCACCCTGCTCGACCTCAAGGCCGCCCGACTGCTGCCCGCCGGCATGGTCGACGACGAGGAGGACCTGGCCGTCCTCGAGGCCCGCGACCTGCTCTTCGCCCGGCTGCTGCAGTACCGCGCGTACAAAGAGGTGGCGGCGCTGTTCGCCGGCCGGATGGCGGAGGAGTCACGCCGCCACGTGCGCACCGTCACGCTGGAGCCCCGCTTCGCCCAGCTGCTCCCGGAAGTGGTGCTCTCCATCGGCCCGCTCGAGTTCGCTGCGCTCGCCGGCCGCGCGCTCGCCCCGAAGCCCGCGCCGACGGTCTCCCTCGCCCACGTCTACGCGCCGCAGGTCAGCGTGCGCGAGCAGGCGGTGGTGCTCGCCGCCCTGCTCCGCCGGGCCGGTACGGCGACCTTCCGGGCGCTGACCGATGACTGCGACACGACGCTGCTGGTCGTTGCCCGTTTCTTGGCACTGCTCGACCTGTACCGCGACGGTGCGGTCTCCTTTAACCAGGTGGATCCGCTGGGGGAGTTGCAGGTCCACTGGGTCGGCACGTCTGCCGACCACGCCATCAGCGCCCCAGCGGAGGCACTGGCGTGAGCGCGCAGCCGGAGCCCGGCCCGCCGCTGCGGGCAGCCCTTGAGGCGGTGCTGCTGGTGGTCGACGAGCCGGTCGACGAGGTCACCCTCGCCCAGGTGGTCGAGCGGCCCCGCGCCGAGGTCACCGCGGCGCTGACCGACCTGGCCGCGGCGTACACAAAGGAGGGCAGGGGCTTCGACCTGCGCCGCGTCGCCGGGGGATGGCGTTTCCACACCCGCGAGGACTACGCCGACATCGTCGAGCGGTTCGTGCGCGACGGCCAGCAGGCGCGGCTCACCCAGGCCGCGCTGGAAACTCTCGCCGTGGTGGCCTACCGGCAGCCGGTCAGCCGCTCCCGGGTGGCTGCGGTGCGCGCGGTCAACGTCGATGGCGTGATGCGCACCCTGCTCACCCGCGGCCTGGTCGAGGAGAAGGGCAGCGATCCGCAGAGCGGGGCGGTGCTGTTCGGTACGACGTCGCACTTCCTCGAGCGGCTCGGCCTCGACAGCCTCGACGACCTGCCCCCGCTGGCCCCCCACCTGCCCACGGTCGACACCATGGACACCATGGACGACGAGCGGGAGTCGTCCTGAGCGGCAGCGGTCCGGACAGCGGGCCGGAAAGCCAGCAGGGCGTACGCCTGCAGCGCGTCCTCGCCCAGGCGGGGCTGGGAAGCCGGCGCGCCTGCGAGCAGCTCATCGAGGAGGGCCGGGTCGAGGTCAACGGCGAGCCGGTGCGCGTCCAAGGCAAGCGGGTCGACCCGGAGCGCGACATCGTCCGCGTGGACGGGTCCCTCCTTCCCACCCTCCAGGGACTGGTGCACCTGGCGGTGAACAAGCCGCGCGGCATGCTCAGCACGATGAGCGATCCGCAGGGCCGCTCGACCCTCACCGACCTGCTGCGGGGCCGCCGGGAGCGGCTGTTCCACGTCGGCCGGCTGGACGCCGACACCGAGGGGCTGCTGCTTGTGACCAACGACGGGCCGCTCGCCCACCGGCTGGCCCATCCGTCGTACGAGGTGGCCAAGACCTACCTCGCCGAAGTCCCCGGACCGGTCCCGCGCGACCTCGGCCGCCGGCTGCGCGCCGGCGTCGACCTGGACGACGGTCCGGCGCAGGTCGACTCGTTCCGGGTTGTCGGGCATGCCGGCGCACGGGTCATGGTCGAGGTGGTGCTGCACGAGGGCCGCAAGCACGTCGTACGCCGTCTGCTCGACACCGTCGGCCACCCCGTCGAACGGCTGGTGCGCACCCACGTGGGGCCGGTGGCGTTGGGGGCGATGCGGCCGGGGAAGGTGCGGCCCCTCACCCTCGAGGAAGTCCGCCGGCTCTACGACGCCGTCGGGTTGTGACCGTCGGCTGGTTACCCTTCCTGCCGTGGCGGTGCGCGCGATTCGGGGAGCCATCCAGGTCGATGCCGACGAGCGGGAGGAGCTGCTCGACGCGACCGCCGAGCTGGTCACCGAGGTGTTGCGGCGCAACGCGCTGGAACCCGACGACCTCATCAGCGTCGTCTTCACCGTCACCCCCGACCTGCGTTCGGACTTCCCGGCGTACGCCGCCCGCCGGCTAGGCCTCACCGACGTCCCGCTGCTGTGCGCCACCGAGATCGACGTGCCCGGCGCGATGCCGCGGGTCGTCCGGCTGCTCGCCCACGTGGAGACCGACCGGCCGCGCGCGGAGCTGCGTCACATCTACCTGCGCGGGGCGGCGCAGCTGCGTACGGACCTGCCGCGGTGACGCCGCAGCGGGTGCTGGTCGTCGGCACCGGCCTGCTCGGTACGTCGGTCGCGCTGGCGCTGCGGTCTGCCGGCGCCGAGGTGTGGCTGACCGACCGCGACCTCCGCGCGGTCCGCCTCGCCGTCGACCGGGGGGCGGGAACACAGGGCCCGCCGCCGCAACCGGTGGACCTGTGCGTGCTCGCTGTGCCCCCGGGCGCAGTCGCCGAGGTGCTGTATGCCGCCCAGGGCGCCGGGTACGCGGCCGCGTACACCGACGTGGCCAGCGTCAAGGCGGTGCCGCTGCGCGAGGCGGCTGAGCGTGGGTGCGACCTGTCCGCCTTTGTCGGCGGGCACCCGATGGCCGGGGCGGAGCGCTCCGGTCCGGAGGCGGCGCGCGCCGACCTGTTCACCGGCCGGCCCTGGGTGCTCACCCCGACACCGGCGACCTCGCCTGCCGCGCTGGGTGCGGCGCGGGCGCTGGCGCTGGCGTGCGGTGCGGAGCCGGTGGCGCTGTCCGCGGACGAACACGACCGCGCGGTCGCGGTGGTCTCCCACGTACCGCACCTGCTGGCCGCGCTGGCTGCCGCCCGCCTCGCCGACGCACCGGCGGCGCTGGTCGCGCTGGCCGGCCAGGGGGTGCGTGACGTGACCAGGGTCGCCGCCTCCGATCCCGACCTGTGGGCGGGGATCCTCGCGGCCAACGCCGGCCTGGTCGCGGACGTCCTGGACGCGGTGGCCGCCGACCTGGCTGGGGTGGCGGCGGCGCTGCGACCGCCGCTCGACCCCGACGCGGTCCGTGACCTGCTGGTCCGCGGCCGGACCGGGCGCGCCCGCATCCCTGAGTCGTCCGGCGACCGCTGAGCCCAGCTCGGGCGGTAGCCTCCGCACGGTGACCTCGTCCCCGTCCGCACTGGCAACATTGGTGGTGGCGATCGACGGGCCGTCCGGGTCGGGCAAGTCGACGGTGTCCCGCCAGGTGGCTACCCACCTCGGGTTGCGCTACCTCGACACCGGCGCGATGTACCGCGCGCTGACCTGGTGGATGCTGCAGCACGAGGTCGACGTCGACGACGCCGACGCGGTGGCCGCCGCCGCGCCCAAGCCGGTGGTCGAGGTGGGCACGGACCCCCTTGCGCCAACGGTCTCCGTGGACGGGATCGACGTGTCCCGGCCGATCCGCGACCGGCCGGTGAGCAACGCCGTGAGCGCCGTCAGCGCGGTCTCCGAGGTACGCGCGCTCATGCGAGCGCGGCAACAAGAGGTCGTCGGCTCCGGTGGCGTCGTCGTCGAGGGCCGCGACATCGGGACCGCGGTCGCCCCCGATGCGCTGGTCAAGGTCTACCTGACCGCGGCGCCGGACACGCGGGCGCAACGGCGTACGGCGGAGCTGTCTCACGACCCGGCTGCGAACCTCGAGTTGACCGCCGCGGAACTCGCCCGCCGGGACCGGCTGGACTCGGGGCGTGCCGCCTCCCCGCTGGCCAAGGCGCCGGACGCGCACGAGCTCGACACCACCGCGCTGAGCCCAGACGAGGTCCTCGAGGCCGTGCTCGCCCTGGTGCACCTGCGGATGGGCGGATGAGCGCCGAGGAGACCACGGCCGGCAGTCCCGCTCCCGTCGTGGCCGTGGTCGGTCGGCCCAACGTCGGCAAGTCCACCCTCGTCAACCGCATCCTCGGCCGCCGCGAGGCCGTCGTCGAAGACGTTCCCGGGGTGACCAGGGACCGGGTGGCGTACGACGCGACGTGGAACGGGCGGCAGTTCACTCTCGTCGACACCGGCGGGTGGGCGCCCGACGCCCGCGACATCGCCGCGCGGGTCGCCGCCCAGGCCGAGTTGGCGGTCGAGTCCGCCGATGCCGTCCTGCTCGTCGTCGACGCCACCGTCGGTGCGACGGACGCCGACGAGGCCGCCGTACGCATGCTGCGCAAAGCCAGGAAGCCGGTCGTGCTGGCGGCGAACAAGGTGGACGACGCTCGGGCCGAGGCGGACGCCGCCGGGCTGTGGTCGCTCGGGCTCGGCGAGCCGCACCAGGTCTCCGCGCTGCACGGGCGGGGGAGCGGCGACCTGCTGGACGCGCTGCTGGGCGCGCTGCCGAAGCTCCTGCCGGAGGTCGAGGAGGCGCCGGGCGGGCCGCGTCGGGTGGCGATCCTCGGCCGGCCCAACGTCGGGAAGTCCAGCCTGCTCAACCGGCTGGCCGGCGCCGAGCGCGTCGTCGTCGACCCGGTCGCCGGAACGACCCGCGACCCGGTCGACGAGCTCGTCGACTTGGCGGGTCGGCAGTGGCGGTTTGTGGACACCGCCGGCATCCGCCGCCGGGTCAGAGAGGCGTCGGGGGCGGAGTACTACGCGAGCTTGCGCACCGCCGCCGCGTTGGAGAAAGCGGAGGTCGCGGTTGTCCTGGTGGACGGCAGCGAGCCGCTGTCCGAGCAGGATCTGCGCATCATCGCCATGGTGGTCGAGGCCGGCCGGGCGCTCGTCTTCGCCGTGAACAAGTGGGATGTCCTCGACGAGGACCGCCGCGACCGGCTGGAGCGCGAACTCTCCCGTGAGCTGGTGCGGGTGTCGTGGGCGCCGCGGGTCAACATTTCCGCGCGTACCGGCCGGCATGTGGACCGGCTGGTGCCCGCGTTGGATACGGCGTTGGCGGGGTGGGAGGCGCGGGTGTCCACCGGGCGCCTCAACGCGTTCCTCGGCGACGTGGTGGCCGGGACGCCACCGCCGGTCCGGGGTGGGCGGCAGCCCAGGATCCTGTTCGCGACCCAGCCGGCCACTCGACCGCCCCGTTTCGTACTCTTCACCACCGGGTTCCTCGAGGCGGGGTACCGGCGGTTCCTCGAGCGGCGGCTGCGGGAGGAGTTCGGCTTCGGCGGTACGCCGATCGTGCTGAGCGTGCGCCCCCGGGAGCGCCGCGGGCGGTAAGGTGAGCGCGTCGCCCGGACGGGCGCCGGGACGTGGCGCAGCTTGGTAGCGCACTTGACTGGGGGTCAAGGGGTCGCGAGTTCAAATCTCGCCGTCCCGACAG
>JBBSMJ010000058.1:0-7558 GCA_038233235.1 Actinomycetes bacterium
ATCTTCGCTCTGCACTGCGATCCGCGCGCGGACGTCGGCGAGTTGGGCATCCGCGTCGGCGCGATCACCGCCGCCGCCGACAGTGTCACCGTCCGGCTCTCCGGCCCGGGCGGGCATACCGCCCGCCCGCATCTGACCGCCGATCTGGTGTATGCGCTGGGCCGGGTGGTGACGGAGGTACCCTCCGCGCTGACCCGCCGAGTCGACCCGCGCGCCGTCCTCAGCCTGGTATGGGGGCGGATATCCGCCGGATCGACCGCTAATGCGATCCCCGAGCACGGGATGGTGCAGGGCACGGTCCGCTGCCACGACATCGACGCCTGGGAACGGGCGCCGGACCTCATCCGCGAGGTAGCCACTTCGGTTGCGGCGGCGTACGGCGTGACCGCGGAGGTCGAGTACAGCCGCGGCGTGCCGCCTGTCGTCAACGACGCGGACAGCGCCGAGATGCTTGCCGCCGCGGGCAGGATGCAGCTCGGTGAGGACGGCGTAGTCGCCACCGAACGCAGCCTCGGCGGTGAGGACTTCGGTTGGTATCTCGACCGCGTGCCCGGCGCTCTCGGGCGGCTCGGCGTACGCCGTCCCGGCGACCAGAGCGTTCGGGACCTACACCAGGGTGTGTTCGACGTGGATGAGCGAGCGATCGGCCTCGGCGTCCGGGTCCTCGTGGCTACCGCGCTGCGCGCGCATGGGTAGGGCGCTGCGCGCGCACGGGTAACGAGTAACAGCTTCGCTTCGAAGCTGCGCGGCTCTCCGGGCCGGGTGCCAGACCGGTCTAGGGTGGCTCGATTGGTACATGGGGCGCGCCGGCAGGGCGCGCAGCGGAAGGAGATCACAGTGCGCCGATTCACGAGGCTTGCCCCGGTGTTGCTGGCCGGGGCGCTGCTGGCCACCGGCTGCGGCGGGGAAACGAGCGAGACGGAGAACCCGCCAACCACGGGCGGCGCCACCGGTGCCGCGACCACGCCGGCGGCCGCGACACTCAAGGTTGGTCTCGCCTACGACATCGGGGGGCGGGGAGACAAGTCCTTCAACGACGCCGCCGCGGCGGGGTTGGACAAGGCCGAGCAGGCGATCGGCATCGAGCCGAAGGAACTGGAGGCCGCGAGTGGGGAGAGCGACGCCGACAAGGAGTCGCGGCTCCGGCTGCTCGCCCAGCAGGACTTCAACCCGATCATCGCGGTCGGCTTCGCCTACGCGACGGCGTTGGGAAAGGTGGCCCCGGAGTTCCCGGACACCAAGTTCGCCATCGTCGATGACGGGAGCGTCGAGGGTGACAACGTCGCTAACTTGATCTTCGCCGAGGAGCAGGGATCGTTCCTGGTCGGAGCGGCAGCCGGGTTGAAGACGAAGACCAACAAGGTGGGCTTCGTCGGCGGCGTCGAGACCCCGCTGATCCAGAAGTTCGAGGCCGGCTTCGATGCGGGCGTGAAGCAAACGAACCCCGGGGCCGAGGTCGTCGTGCAGTACCTCACCCAGGCACCCGACTTCACCGGCTTCACCGACCCCGCCAAGGGCAAGGCAGCCGCTGAAGGCATGTACGACGCTGACGCAGACATCGTCTACCACGCCGCGGGCGGGTCGGGGACGGGCGTGTTCGAGGCGGCGAAGGCGGCGGATGCTCTAGCGATCGGCGTCGACTCCGACCAGTACGAGACCGTCGACGCGAGCCTGCAGGACGTCATCATGACGTCCATGCTCAAGAAGGTCGACGTCGCCGTGTTCGACTTCATCTCGAGCGTCTCGGAGGACACCTTCACAGCCGGTCCCTCGATCTACGACCTGGCGAGGGACGGCGTCGGCTACTCCACCTCTGGCGGCAAGATCGACGACATCGTCCCTCAGCTGGAAGAGCTCAAGCAGCAGATCATCTCGGGCGAGATCTCGGTGCCGGACGCCCCCTAAGGGTGCGCTCCGGCACAACTCCGGCACGCTCGGCGGGATTCACCTGCGGGCTCGGGCTTACGCGGTAGCGTTCGCCCGAGCCCGCAGCCGTCCGCAGGGGGTGCCTCATCGCCGCAGCCATACCAGCCGGCGCGCAGCCGGCCGAGTCCGCGCAGGGACCAGCCGAGCGGGCCGCGCAGACCGCACCGGCTGTGGAGCTGCACGGCATCACTAAGCGGTTTCCCGGCGTCATCGCCAACCACGATGTCGACATCGCCGTCCACCGTGGGACGGTGCACGCGATCGTCGGGGAGAACGGCGCCGGGAAGTCGACGCTCATGAAGATCCTCTACGGGATGCAGCGACCGGACGAGGGCACCATCTCGGTCGATGGCCGCAGCGTGTCTTTCGCCTCGCCCGCCGACGCCATCGCCGCCGGAGTAGGCATGGTGCACCAGCACTTCATGCTCGCCGACAACTTCACCGTGTTGGAGAACGTCGTACTCGGCAGTGAGCCGACCACGGGTGGCCGGCTCGACTTCTCCGCTGCGCGGCGGCGCATCGCGGAGATCTCTGACTCCTACGGGCTGAACGTGGACCCGTACCGCAGGGTCGAGCAGCTGGGTGTAGGCGACCGGCAGCGTGTAGAGATCCTCAAGGTGCTCTATCGCGGGGCGCGCATCCTGATTCTCGACGAGCCCACCGCGGTGCTCGTACCCCAGGAGGTCGACGAGCTCTTCGCCAACCTGCGCGAGCTCAAGGCCGAGGGCCTCACCGTGCTGTTCATCTCCCACAAGCTCGACGAAGTGCTCAAGGTGGCGGATGAGATCACCGTCATCCGGCGCGGCACCACGGTCGCCACCGTGGACCCGGGCACGGTGACCGCCCCGGCCCTGGCCGAACTCATGGTGGGCAGCGAGCTGCCCGCGCCAGAGCTGCGGGACTCGACGGTGACCGACCAGCCGATGCTGGCGGTCGAAGGGCTGACCGTGCGGGGGCCGGAGGGCCGTGCCCTGGTCGACGATGTTTCCTTCACCATTCACGCGGGCGAGATCCTCGGCGTTGCCGGTGTCGAGGGCAATGGTCAGGCCGAGCTGGTCGAGGCGATCATGGGTATCCGGCCACTGGAACGCGGTCGCGTCTCGCTCGATGGCGAGGACGTCTCTCACTGGAGCACTCGTCGTCGCCGGGAGGCGGGCGTCGGTTACGTGCCGGAGGACCGGCAGCGGCACGGGCTGCTGCTCGACGCCCCGCTGTGGGAGAACCGGGTCCTTGGCCACCAGACCCGGCCACCCAACGTGCGCGGCCCGTGGATCGACCGGGCGGCGGCCCGCTCGGATACCCGTCGGATCGTCGAGGAGTACGACGTACGCACCCCCGGCATCGAGGTGGCGGCCTCCGCGCTGTCCGGAGGTAACCAGCAGAAGCTCATCGTCGGTCGAGAGATGAGCGGGGAACCGCGCGTGCTCATCGCTGCACACCCCACCCGAGGGGTCGATGTCGGCGCGCAGGCCGCGATTTGGGAGCAGCTGCGAGTGGCGCGCGCGGAGGGGCTGGCCGTCCTCCTCGTTTCCGCGGACCTCGAGGAGCTCATCGGCATGTCCGACACCCTCCGCGTGGTGCTTCGCGGCCGACTGGTGGCGGAGGTCGACCCGCGCCACGTCACTCCCGAGCAGTTGGGCTCCGCGATGACCGGGGCGGCATCAGATACCGGGACTGCGACGACGACCCGGGCTGACGCGGTGACGGCGCCGTGAGCGGTATCGGCGCCCGCCTCGGCGGGTTGACCCGCCGCGGGGGATCGCGGAGCCCGGCCTCGGGTCAGCGGCTGCTCTTCGGCCTGGCAGCCCCTGCGCTGGCGATTCTCTTTGCCGCGGCGCTCACCTCCCTGGTGCTGGCGGCGGCGGGCGACTCCCCACTGGCGGCGTTCCGGGCCATGGTCGAGTTCGGGGCCGACCCCGCCAGCATCGTCAACATTCTCAACAAGGCGACGACCTACTACCTGTCGGCACTCGCGGTCGCCATCGGCTTCAAGATGAACCTGTTCAACATCGGCGTGGACGGGCAATACCGGCTGGCGGCCATGCTGGCGGCGGCCGTGGGCGGCGCCGTGAACCTGCCCGGGCCCCTGCACGTCGCCCTCGTCGTCGTCGTCGCCATGCTCGTCGGCGCTGCGTGGGCCGGCATCGCCGGCTTGCTGAAGGTGACCCGCGGTGTCAGCGAGGTCATCTCGACCATCATGTTGAACTTCATCGCCACCGGAGTCGTCGCCTTCTTGCTGAGCACCGATCGGCTCGCCGTCTCCATTCAGGGCAGCAACAACATCGGGACCCGTCCGATCCCCGAGTCGGGTCGGATCCCCGGGCTGGCGCTGGTGCCGGGCACCGGGGGCAAGGTGTTCGGCTTCATCGTCATCGCCGCGCTGGCCGGCGTTGCCTACTCCGTCCTGCTGAACCGGACAAGGTTCGGCTTCGACTTGCGGACGACAGGCATGTCGGAGTCGGCGGCGGTTGCCAGCGGCGTCAACGTCAAGCGAATGATCGTGGCGGCCATGCTGCTCTCCGGCGCAGTGGCCGGCCTGGTGGGCATGCCGCAGTTGCTCGGCGCCTCCTACTCCTACGGGCTGGACTTCCCCGCCGGCTTGGGCTTCACCGGCATCGCCATCGCGCTGCTCGGCCGCAACCATCCGGTGGGCATCGCCATCGGCGCGTTGCTCTTCTCCTTCCTGGACGTCTCCTCACTGATCCTCGACTTCGAGGACGTGCCGCCGGAAATCGTGATCATCATGCAGGGCGTGATCGTGCTCTCCGTCGTGATCGCCTACGAGCTTGTCCGCCGCTACGGGTTGGTGCAGCAGCAGCGGCGGGTCGGCGAGCAACTGGCCGCCGAGGAGCCGGACAGCGCGGGACCCGGCCCGGCGGCACCCAGCGACGAGGTGCGGGCATGACGACGACCGAGCTCGAGCGTCCCATCGACCCGAAGCTGCGCCGGCAGTCGTCGCTGCGGCTCAGTGGCCCCATTCTGCTGCTCGGCGTCGCCGCGCTGCTCCTGCTGCTCTCCGTCGTACGCGCGCTGACCGGCGTCGACTCCCTCACCTCCAGCGGGACGGTGAATGCGGCGCTCGGCCTTGCGGTCCCCATCGGCATGGCCGGCCTCGGCGGACTGTGGGCTGAACGCGCCGGCGTGGTCAACATCGGGCTCGAAGGCATGATGATCCTGGGAACGTGGTTCGGCGGATGGGCCGGCTACCAGTGGGGACCGTGGGTCGGGTTGGTGGCCGCCGTCATCGGTGGCGCCCTGGGCGGTCTGATCCATGCGGTCGCCACGGTCAGCTTCGGCGTCGACCACATCGTGTCCGGCGTAGCTATCAACCTGCTGGGCGCCGGCGCCACCCGCTACCTGTCCGCGCTGGCCTTCGAGGGGGTCGAGGGCGGGGGACCCACCCAATCCCCGCGGGTGGCCAACCTCCCGTCGTTCACCGTGCCGGGGTTGTCGGGGGTGCTCGGCTCCGTCGAGGACCAGCGGATCGTCGTGGTATCCGACCTGGCGGGCATCGCGCGCGGACTCGTCACCAACGTGTCAGCGCTCACCCTGATCGCGGTCGCGCTCGTCATCGGCTCGTTCTGGGTGCTGTGGCGTACGGCGTTCGGGCTGCGGCTGCGCTCCTGCGGGGAGAATCCGGTGGCTGCGGAGTCGCTGGGCGTCAACGTCTACCGCTACAAGTACGCCGCCGTCGTCGCCTCGGGGGCCTTCGCCGGTCTCGGGGGGGCGTTCCTCGCCATCGTCGCCGCGTCGCTGTACCGCGAGGGTCAGACCGGGGGACGCGGCTACATCGGCCTTGCGGCAATGATCTTCGGCAACTGGCGCCCGGGTGGCCTGGCCGCCGGCGCCGGCCTGTTCGGCTACACCGACGCGCTGCAACTGCGCGGCGGCAACGCCGTCCACGCGCTGCTGCTGCTGGTAGTGGTCCTGCTCGTCGGGGTCACCGTGTGGAACCTCCTCCAGCGGCGGCCGGTGGCCGCGGCCACCGGCCTGGTCGCCGCCGCCCTACTGCTGTGGTGGTTCCTGGCGACCGATGCGGTGCCCAACCAGTTCACGTTCTTCGCCCCGCACCTGACCACACTGCTCGTACTCTCCCTCGCTGCTCAACGTCTGCGCATGCCCGCGGCGGATGGGCAGCCTTATCGTCGAGGTCAGGACAGATGAACGCCGACGATGTCGACTGGGCCGGCCTGTTGGCAGCGGCGGGGGAGGCGATGCGGCGTGCCTACGCGCCCTATTCCAACTTCCCCGTAGGCGCCGCCGGGCTTGCCGACGACGGTCGGAGGGTCGTCGGCTGCAACGTCGAGAACGCGTCGTACGGCCTCGGATTGTGCGCCGAGTGCGGCCTGGTGTCAGCGCTCGCCGCCAGCGGCGGGGGACGACTGGTCGCGGTGTGCTGCGTCGACGGCCGGGGTCGTCCGCTCATGCCGTGCGGACGCTGCCGCCAGCTGCTGTGGGAGCACGGCGGACCGGAACTGCTGCTGCACACCGCCCAGGGTGTCCGGCGGTTGCGCGAAGTGCTGCCGGACGCCTTCGACGCCACCGATCTCGGGACGCGACCCTGATGGACGCAGTCGACGTCATTACCGCGAAGCGCGACGGCGGTGAGCTGTCCGCAACGCACATCGACTGGGTGATCGGCGGCTACGTGCGCGGAGACGTGGCCGAGGAGCAGATGGCCGCCCTGGCCATGGCCATCCTGCTCAACGGGATGACGCCCGCCGAGCTCGGCCGGTGGACCGACGCGATGATCCAGTCCGGGGAGCGACTCGACTTCTCCGGGCTGTCCCGACCCACCGCCGACAAGCACTCCACCGGAGGTGTTGGCGACAAGGTGACGCTGCCGCTCGCACCGCTGGTCGCCGCCTGCGGCGCGGCGGTGCCGCAGCTGTCGGGGCGCGGGCTCGGCCACACCGGCGGCACCCTCGACAAGCTGGAGAGCATCCCCGGCTGGCGGGCATCGCTGTCGCAGCACGAAATCCTCGCCCAGCTGGACGCTGTCGGGGCGGTCATTTGCGCAACGACCGAAGGGCTTGCCCCCGCCGACCGCAAGCTCTACGCGCTTCGCGACGTCACCGGCACCGTCGAGTCGATCCCACTCATCGCCAGCTCCATCATGAGCAAGAAGATCGCCGAGGGCACCGGAGCGCTCGTCCTCGACGTGAAGGTGGGGTCGGGGGCGTTCATGAAGGACGTCGATGCGGCGCGCGAGCTGGCCGAGACGATGGTGCGGCTCGGCAACGACCATGACGTGTCCACGGTCGCCTACCTCACCGCGATGGACACTCCCTTGGGTCGTACGGCGGGCAACGCGCTGGAGGTTGCGGAGTCGCTAGAGGTCCTTGCCGGCGGCGGGCCGCCCGACGTCGTGGAGCTGACCATCACGTTGGCCCGGGCCATGGTGTCTCTTGCCGGACTCGATGGCCGCGACCCGGCGGATGCGCTGCGCGACGGGTCGGCAATGGACGTGTGGCAGCGCATGGTTCGGGCACAGGGCGGTGACCCGGACTCCCCGCTGCCGCAGGCACCGGAAACCCACAACGTCGCGGCGGCAGACTCCGGCACGCTGCTGCGCGTGGACGCCTACGCCGTCGGCGTGGCCGCCTGGCGCCTCGGTGCCGGCCGTGCTCGC
>JBBSMJ010000059.1:0-7541 GCA_038233235.1 Actinomycetes bacterium
GCGCCACCTGCGTCGATAACCCGATGTCCCTGCAGTGGCTGCGACGACACCTCGGCGATCGACGCGCCGTCGATACCGACATGGTGGGGCTCCGACCGCCCGCGCAGCGCAGCGCCGGCGACAACGAGGTCGTACACGGCTTGCCTCTCGGCTTGGTTCTACGCCCATGGGCTTGCGCGAGCTGGCACCATAGCGCCCGGGCCTGCTGCCTACCGATCGGAGGATCCGTGAAGCGATGGAGTGTGGTGGCAGCGTTGACGCTGCTGGGGCTGGCAGCGCCGGCGGGGGTTTCGGCCTCCGACAGCGCTGATCACGAAGGCTGGCAGCGGGCGCAGATCAGCTCGGAGCGGTTGATGGACCGGCAGCGCAGCGACATCGCGCGCGAACTCAGCAGCTCGCGGATGAGCTCGCCACCCGGAATCGTTGCCGGCGAGCGTTGTCGCAACGGTCACGCCGGGATCTTCCCGTGCAAGCGAGTCGACCTGAAGAGCCTCGTCCCGCTGGCGTCCATGGGCGCCTTGTCGGCGAACGACATCTGGGGTTGGAAGGATGGCCGAACCGGACGCAAGTACGCTCTCGTCGGACTTGACAACGGCACCGGTTTCGTAGACGTCACCCGACCCGGGAAGCCGCGTTACCTCGGCAAGCTTCCAACACAAACCGAAAGCTCGCTGTGGCGGGACGTCAAGGTTTACCAGCACTACGCGGTGGTTGTATCCGAGGCTCAAAACCACGGTATGCAGGTCTTCGACCTGCGGAAGCTGCGCAATGTCCGCACGCCGCGGACCTTCGACGCGGACGCCTACTACGGAGGGTTCAGGGGCGCCCACAACGTGGCGGTCAACGAGAGGTCTGGCTACGCCTACGTCGTGGGCAGCGACACCTGTCGAGGCGGCCTGCACATGGTCAACATCCGCCGCCCGCTGTTCCCGTACTTCGCCGGCTGCTACGGGGGCGACCGCTACACCCATGACGTCCAAGTGGTCACTTACCGCGGACCTGACAAGCGGTACACCGGTCGCGAGATCGCCTTCGCCGCCAACGAGAGCACCCTGTCGATCATCGACGTGACCAGGAAGCGGCGCCCCAAGCTGCTGTCCAAGACCGGTTACCGAGGCGCGGCGTACACCCACCAGGGCTGGCTCACCGGCAACCAGCGCTACTTCGTCTTGGGCGACGAGCTGGACGAACTCTTCAGAGGCAACAACACCCGCACCTTTGTCTTCGACGTACGCGATCTAAAAGATCCCTCGCGGTCGGGGACCTATACGGCACCGACTGCCGCCATCGACCACAACCAGTACATCAAGCGTGGCCACGTCTACCAGGCGAACTACCGTGCCGGCTTCCGCTGGCTGAAAGCCAAGGACTACGCCACCGCCGACTTCCGGGTCCACGGGTTCTTCGACATCTACCCGGCCGACGACCGTCCGGAGTTCAACGGCGCGTGGGGCGTCTACCCCTACCTCGGGCGCAACCTTGTGTTGATCAACGGTATCGAGCAGGGCCTGTTCGTGCTGCGTACGCGGCCCTGACCGGTAGGGGTCGGACACGGTTGATTGGCCGCGGCGCAGCTACGGACGCGGCCATCTGCCGGTAGCGGTACGCCGTCGGCGACTGCGCGGGACTGGCTCAGCTGGCGGCTGGCCCGCTGCGTTGCTGGCGGATTCGGCGGTGCCGCGCGTGGAGGATGGCCCAGCCGAGGAGCCCGCTGACCAGGGAGCCGGCGAAGACGCCGAACTTGGCCGTGTCGGTCAGCATTGCATCGTCGTACGCGAGGTCGGCGATAAACAGCGAGACGGTAAACCCCACCCCGGCGATCGCGGCCACGCCCCACAAGTGACTCGTGTCCACTCCGTCCGGCAGCACTCCCACCCTGAGCCGCTGCGCCAGCAGCGCCGTTCCAGCGACGCCGAGCGTCTTGCCGACGACCAAGCCCAGCGCGACCCCCCACGCGAGCCGGTCGCCCGCCGCCGCTTCCAGCGCGCCCCCACCGAGCACCACTCCGGCGTTGGCGAGGGCGAAGAGCGGGATGATGACGAACGCCGACACCGGGTGCAGCCAGTGCTCGAGCTGGTCGAGTACCGGTCGACCGCGAACTCTGCCGGCAGGGGTGAGCAGCCCCAGCGCTACGCCGGCGATTGTCGCGTGCACCCCGGACTCCAAGGTGGCGAGCCAGACGCCGACACCGACGACGGCGTACGGCCAGATGGCCGCGACCTCAAGCCGGCGCATGACCACCACGGCCAGCAAACCGCCGGCTGCCGCCGCCAGCCACAGCGCGGAGACGGTGTCGGTGTAGGCCAGGGCGATGACCGTGATCGCGATGATGTCGTCGACGATCGCGATGCTGAGCAGCAGCAACTTCGCGCCGGCCGGGACGCGGGAACCGAGCAGGGCGAGGATGCCGACAGCGAACGCGATGTCGGTGGCCATCGGGATGCCCCAGCCGCCGGCGGCCGGCGTCCCGGCGGTGACGGCCAAGAACAAGGCCGCCGGCAGCGCGACGCCACCGACCGCGGCGATTGCCGGCAGTGCGGCTGCCCGCCGGTCCCGCAACTCGCCGGTCACCAGCTCCCGCTTGATCTCCAGGCCCACCACGAAGAAGAAGACGACCATGAGCCCGTCGTTGACCCAGTGCCTGAGGTCCTTGGTGAGCGCCGCTGGACCCTGACCGACCGTGAGCTGCCGTTCCCACCAGGAGAAGTAGGACTCCCCGGCCGGGCTGTTGGCCCAGACCAGGGCGGCGACGGTCGCCACCGCCAGTACCAGGCCGCCCGACGCCTCCGCGCGCAGGAAGTCCCGCAGCGGATCGACGACCTGCCGCGCTACCTGCCGGACTCCAGCCATCAGCGTCCGTGGCTGGCTGGTTGGCGTTCGGGGGTGTCGTCCCGCCAGGAGCTCCAAAGCTCGGCGTAGGCCCCGCCGGCTTCCACGAGCTCACGATGCGAGCCGAGCTCGGTGATGAGCCCGTCCTCGACCACGGCGACCACGTCGGCGTCGTGCGCGGTGTGCAACCGGTGCGCGATGGCGACGACAGTCCGTCCGTGCAGCACCGCCGCGAGGGAGCGCTCCAAGTGCCGGGCCGCCCGCGGGTCGAGCAGCGACGTCGCCTCGTCGAGAACCAGGGTGTGCGGGTCCGCGAGCACCAACCGGGCCAGCGCCAGGTGCTGGGCCTGTGCGGGGGAGAGGGCGTGCCCGCCGGAGCCCACCGGGGTGGACAGTCCCTGCGGCAGCGCGCGCACCCACGCCGCCGCGCCCACCGCGCCCAGTGCCTCCCACAGCTGCGCGTCGCCGGCAGCCGCGCGGGCCAGCCGCAGGTTGTCCCCCAGCGTCCCGACGAAGACGTGATGCTCCTGGGTGACGAGCATGACCTCCCCGCGCAGCTGGTGCAGCGGAAGGTCGACCAGCGGTACGTCGCCAACCGTGACCCGACCGGTCCGCGGCGGATGCAC
Organism: Actinomycetes bacterium; assembly: GCA_038233235.1. Taxonomy (GTDB): domain Bacteria; phylum Actinomycetota; class Actinomycetes; order JBBSMJ01; family JBBSMJ01; genus JBBSMJ01. The sequence continues at coordinate 3,456 of JBBSMJ010000059.1, forward strand.
CCCGGCGAGCAGCCGACCCAGCGTCGACTTCCCCGCGCCGGACGGACCCACAACCGCGAGCCGGTCACCGGGGTGCAGGTCCAGGTCCACCCCGTGGAGGACGTCGTGACCCTCGCGGTAGGCGAACCGCACATCCTCGGCGACCACCCGTCGGTCCGTCGGCTGCGCTCCGGAGGGGCTGCGGTCGTCGGGCACCAGCCCGACCCCGAGAATGCGGGCCAGCGCACTCACTCCCACCTGTATCTCGTCCAGCCAGGACACCAGCCGGTCGACCGGGTCGACGATCTGTACGGCGTACAACGTCACCGCAGTCACCTGGGCGAGCGTCGCCAGATCCCGCGACACCAGCCACGCCCCCCACAGCAGCGCAGAGGCTACCGGGATGGCGTAGGCGAGCTCCATGCTCGGGAACCACAGCGTGCGCAGCCGCAGCGTGTAGCGCTCCGCAACGTACGCCGCCGCGATGTCGTCCTCGAGCCGGCGCACCCGCTGGTCGCCCAACCCCAGCGCCTCTACGGTGCGCGCCCCCTCGACGGTTTCCGCCAGCGAGCCGGTGAAGGTCGCGTACGCCTCCCGCTCGCGCAGGTAGCCGGCCGGTGCCCTGCGGAGGTACCAGCGGGTGCCGACCACCAGCAGCGGCACGCCGGCCAGCAGCGGGAGCGCCACCAGCGGTCCGGTGACGAACGCGGCAGCGACGGTCAACGCCACGGTGATGGTCGCGACCAGCGTCTCGGGCAACGCGAAGCGCACGGTACGCGCCAGCGCCTCGACGTCACCCGTCGTCCGGGTCACCAGGTCACCGGTGCCGGCCCGCTCGACGGTCGACAGCGGCAGCCCCAGCAGCCGCTGTACGAAGCCCTCGCGCAGGTCGGCGAAGACCGTCTCCGCGAGCACGAACGACGCCCGGCGGGCGAACCCGGTGAGCACCGTCTGCGCGACGATTGCGGCGGCGAGCAGCAGCGCGAGCCGGTCGACGGTCGCCGCGATCCCGCCGGCGCGCACCTCCTGCACGATCTCCCCGAGCAGCCGCGGTCCGACCACCGCCGCCAGGGCAGCCAGCGCATGCAGCCCGATGGTGAGCAGCAGCGTGCGCCGGTGCCTGGCGAACAGCGCAGCCGTATGGGTGCGGACCTGCCGGGACGACGCGATCGGCAGGATCGTGGCGAAGCTCATGCCTCCTCCCCGCGGGTGACTGTCGCGCGGTAGCCGGCGTGCTCGGCAAGCAGTCGGCGGTGGTCGCCCACCGCCACCACCCGCCCGGCCTCGACGTAGGCCACCGTGTCGCATCGGTCCAACACCAGCGGGCTCGCCGTGGTCACCACCGTGGTCCGCGTCGCCACCTGCTCGTTGGGGTTCTGCCCGTTGTGCATGGACCCGTCGTGCCGGGCACCGTTGGCCCGGGCGAGCGAAGGCGTCGTCGACCCGTGCCGGGCGTTGTGCAGCCGGATCGCTATCCGCGCCTCGGTGTGCGCGTCGACCGCGCTGGTGGGTTCGACCAGCACCAGCACCTCCGGGTCGGCGAGCAGCGCCCGGGCCAGCGCCAGCCGCTGCCGCTGCCCGCCGGAGAAGCCCTGGCCGCGCTCCTCGACGACGGCGTCGAGGCCCTCCGGGAGCGCGTCGAGGATGTCCTCCCCGGCCGCCACGTGCAGTGCGGCGAGCACCCGCTCGTCGCTGGACCGTTGCCACGGGTCCAGCGCGTCGCGTAGCCGGCCGCTGAACAGATGCGGCTGTGCCTCCGAGACGACGATCCTTTGGCGTACGTCGCCAAGTGACAGGTCGCCCAGCGACACCTCGCCGACCGTGGTGTCCGCGTCGTCGGTGAAGCGGCCCAACCGGTCGGCGATGGCCGCCGTCACCTCCGGGGTGGCGCTCACCAGCCCGGTCAACCGGCCCGGCTCGACGTGCAGGCCCGAGCGGCCGTCGACGAGTCGCGCCCCAGGCGCGGGCGCCGGGCTGGGTTCGGGCGGGTCCGCGATGCCAGGGCGCACGGTGAGAACGTTGATGATGCGGCGTGCACCCACAAAGGATCGCGTCGCCTTGTCCGCCGCCTCGACCGCCGTGCGGATCGGTATGACGAGAAAGAAGGCGTAGCCGTAGAAGGCGACCACGTCGCCGGCGGTGAGCACCCCGGAGAGCGCCAGGCGGGCACTCAGCCAGGTCACCGTGACGAGGAACACGCCGGGAAGCAGCACCTGCGCGGCATCGAGCACGGCCTGCAGGCCGGCGATGCGGAGCCCGGTGTCCCGCAGCTCACCGGAGGACCGCACGTAGCGGGCGAACAGTGGCTCCTCACCACCGACGCCCTTGAGCACCCGCAGTCCCGCCACCGTGTCGGCGCCGAGGGCGGTCAGCCGTCCCGCCGCGGCGCGCTGGTCCGCCTGCCGGCGATGCAGCGGCCGCATGACCGGTCCCAGGGCGAGCACCAGCACGGGTACGCCGACCAGCACGAGCAGCCCTAGCAGCAGCGACGTACGCAGCAGCAGGAATGCGACCACCGCGTAGGCGACCACCGCCCCGGCGAGCCGCGCCGAGATGTCGTACAGCGCGCCGAGGCGCAGTGTGTCGTGGGTGGCGGCCGCGACCACCTCACCGGTGGGCATCACCCGGTGTACGGCGACGCCGGTGCGCGCCGAGTGCCGGGAGAGCAGTTGCATCGCCCGAAAGGACGCCTGCAGCCAGTTCGACACGGCCAACCGGTGACGCAGCACGCCGGTCACCGCCTGCACGAGGGCAAGGAACAGCACGACCAGCGACCAGCGCGCCGCCGCTGCCAGGTCGCCGGTGCCGACCCCGGCGTCGACTCCGCGACCGATCGCCGCCGGCACCAACGCCTGGGCCACCATCCAGACGACACCGAACGCGACGCCGCCGGCGAGGGTCAGTCGCTGCTGGCCCGCCACCCACCACAACAGGCGCAGCGGGGAGCGAAGGTCCGGCGTGCCGGGGTCGGCGTAGGGCAGCGGGCGCACAACGCACGACGGTACGCGGACACCCACCCACGAATAAACCGGTTAACACGAGGGACTCAAGCGTGCCCACCGCTGCGCCGATGATCTGCGCTACCGGATGTCTTGGGGGAGACGTGCCCGCTGCAGCACCCGGCATCCGACCGTGGGTCAGCACGGCCTTCGATGGTGCCGTCATGGTGGTGGGCACAGTCGTCGCCGTCTTGGCCAATGCGGCCCTGCTCGTACAGGGGAACAAGCCGCCGCTTCCCATGTTGCTGGCGCTACCGGTGGTCGCTCTCATCAGCTACTTCCCGCTGGTGCTCAACCGGACGGCGGCGAGCATCGAGATCGGCTTCGACTCCTGTGTCCTGGTCTTTCTCCTCCTCGTCACCGGTCCGCTTGAGGCTGTCGCCGTCTGGGCGCTCGCGTCGCTGGTGGGGCAGTTGGTGTCAGGCAAGCGGGTGTCGTCGATGGCGTTCAACATCGGGCTCAGCACTCTCGCCGGTGCCGCCATGGCCTGGACGGCCACCGCGCTGGACCCGCTGCGGGAGATTTCTCCCGGCTCACTCCTTGCGATTGCCGTCGGTTGTGCCGCGTACTTCGTCGTCGACTATGCGGTTACCGGCATTTCTGTCGCATTGGAGGAGGGGCTGCCCATCTGGACCGTGCTCGCCCAACCGACGGTGCTGCTCGCGCTGGCCGCCTTTGTCGCCATCGACAGCCTCGGCTACCTCGCCGCCGTCGTCGTCCGGGACCGGGCCGTCTGGGTGTGGGTGCTGCTCGGCGTACCCGTCGCCACCATCCTCATCGCCACCAGGGCGCTGTCTCGCGGCCATGAACACGGTCGCCGTTTAGCCAGCCTGTTCGATGCGGCAGCCTCGATGCAGTCGCTACCCAACCGTCCGGCGATCCTCGACTCTGTGCGAACTCATGCCCGTCGGGTGCTGCACGAAGATCGCGTCGAGTTACGCGACCAGCCTCCCGGGCCCGGAGAGGTCGGCGCGGTCGTACAGGCGGGCGAGACGGCGATGTGGATGGTCGGCCCCACGCGCAACCGTGCGCGGTCCTCCAAGGCTGGTGACCAGCAGGCTCTCGAGGCACTGGCGGCGGTGGCCGTCGAATCCCTCGCCCGCGCCGA
>JBBSMJ010000060.1:0-7429 GCA_038233235.1 Actinomycetes bacterium
CCACCGCCACCACCCCACCCGCTGGTGAGGTGGCCCCGTCGCTCGTCGTGCTCTCCACCGAGCGCCCCGCCGACCCCGGAGTACGCGCCTCCCTCATGCGCGCGGGTGTCGCGCACCTGCTCGTCGGCGTACGGGAGACGATCGGGCTGGTCGGTCCGCTGGTGCTGCCAGGAAAGTCCGCCTGCCTGCGCTGTTGCGACCTGGCGCGGGCAGACCGAGACCCGGGCTGGCCGCAGGTCGCCGCCCAGCTGGCCGCCGGCGAAGGCTCGCTCCGCCGCGGGCGCGTCGCCGCCTGCGACACCGTGCTGGCGACGGCCGCCGGCGCACTGTCCGCGCTCCAGGCGTTGGCCTACCTCGACGGGCAGGCGGAGGTCCCGGCCATCGACGGCACGTTGGAGATACGGCTCCCGAGCGGTGCCGTACGCCGGCGCAGCTGGCGGCCCCACCCGTCCTGCGGCTGCCACTGGGGAGAAGCCGCCGGCTGAGCAGGGCGCGGCATGGGCGAGGCCGTGGACGAGGCCGCGGCGGCCTCGAACCGTGCAAGTCGCTGCCGGGGGCGACAATGAGCCGGTGAGCGATCTCCCGCGGCGGGCCGTGACCCGGACCGCCAAGCTCGCCGCGTTGCCCCTCGGCTTCGCCGGTCGCACCGCGCTGGGCGTCGGCAAGCGAGTCGGCGGCCGCCCGGCCGAACTCGTCGCCCTCGAAATTCAGCAACGCACCGCCGAACAGCTCTTCCGCGTGCTCGGCGAGCTCAAGGGCGGCGCGATGAAGTTCGGGCAGGCGATGTCGGTCTTCGAAGCGGCGTTGCCCGAGGACATCGCTGCGCCGTACCGCGCCACCCTGCGCGCGCTGCAGGAAGCCGCTCCCCCGCTGCCTGCGGCGGTCACCCACCGAGTGATCGCCGCGGAGTTCGGCCCGCGGTGGCGGCGGCGGTTCACCGACTTCGACGACCGACCGGCTGCGGCCGCCTCGATCGGCCAGGTGCACCGCGCCACGTGGGCGGACGGGCGTCCGGTCGCGGTGAAGATCCAGTACCCGGGTGCGGGTGACGCCCTGCTGGCTGACCTCACCCAACTCGGCAGGCTCAGCCGGCTCTTCGGCGTACTCATGCCGGGGCTCGACGTCAAACCGTTGATCGACGAGCTCAAGGCGCGCGTCGGGGAGGAGTTGGACTACGGGCTCGAGGCGGCGGCGCAGCGCTCCTTCGCCGACGCGTACGCCGGAGACTCCGACATCGCCGTACCGCCTGTCGTCGCCCACGGAGAGCGGGTGCTCGTCAGCGAGTGGATGGACGGTACGCCGCTGTCCACGGTCATCGACCGCGGCAGCGTCGCGGAGCGGAATCGGGCGGGGCTGCTGTTCGTGCGTTTCCTCTTCTCCGGGCCGCAGCGTTGCGGCTTGCTGCACGCCGACCCGCACCCGGGCAACTATCGGCTGCTGGCCGACGGGCGGCTCGGCGTCCTCGACTTCGGCGCAGTCAACCGGCTACCCGGTGGGCTGCCCGAGCCGATCGGCCGGCTGCTGCGGCTCGGCCTCGCCGGCGACGCCGACGCGGTGCTCAGCGGTCTGCGTACGGAGGGGTTCGTCCGGCCCTCCATCGACCTCGACGCGCAGGAGCTGCTGGATTACCTGGCGCCGATGATCGAGCCGGTGAGCGGGCCGAGCTTCCGCTTCGATCGGGCGTGGTTGCGCGCGCAGGCCACCCGGGTGGCTGACCCACGGTCCCCGGCGTATCAGCTGGGCACCCATCTCAACCTGCCCCCGTCCTACCTGCTCATCCACCGGGTCACCATGGGTGGCGTCGGCATGCTGTGCCAGCTCGGCGCGCAGGCCCGCTGGCGTGCGGAGCTCGAACGCTGGCTGCCCGGCTTCGCCGCGCCGAAGCGCCGCACCCGCCGTTCCTGAGGGAGCGCGGACATGCCGACATGCCGGTACCCCGGCCGCACGCGGCGGACCGGGCAGGGGACCGCAGACTCGACCGATGATCCAGCACGAAACGCTGGCCTAGAGATACTTCCGGCAGTATGGTGATCGGTATGGCAGCCACTCGGAAGGTAACCATCACCCTGTCGATCGCAGCGCTCGAGGCAGTGCGTCGGCTTGTCGAAGTGGGCCAAGCCGGATCGGTCTCTGGCTTCGTGCAGCACGCCGTGGGGGTCGCCTTGGACGACGTGGCGGGTTGGGATACGGCGTTGAGCGAAGCGCTCGCCAGCACCGGTGGCGAGCTGTCGGCGCAGGAACGCGCCTGGGCAGACACCGTCCTCGATCATGGGAAGCATGCTGGCGCGGCATGACCCTCGGCGTGACGCTGGACGCCGGCGCCCTCATCGGCTTGGACCGTGGTGACCGCCGAGTCGTCGCACTGCTGGCCCGAGCACAGGAAACCTCGGCACGCGTCACCATCCCGGCGACAGCTCTCGCGCAAGCCGTACGCAACCCCGCCCGTCAAGCTCGACTAGCGCGTCTCGTTCGCCAGCCGGCAACGAACGTCGTGGCTCTTGATCGCGTGGATGCAGCTGGCGTAGGACGCCTGCTGGCAGCATCTGGCACCGCAGATGTCGTGGACGCCCACGTGGTCCTGTGCGCTCGGCGAGCCGGGCAGGCCGTAGTCACCAGCGACCCGGACGATCTTCGACACCTGGATCCGTCACTTACCCTCGTCACACTCTGACCCTTGCTCCGCATGGGCGGCAGCGGGGAGAGGAAGCGGACCAGGGCCCTTGCTATCGGCTGCGTGGCCTCGGCCTGACGCCGGCGCATCTGCGCCCGCGTGCGCCGGTCACGCCGCCACCTCCGACTTGCGGGGGCGACCACGTGGGCGCTTGCGCGGCACGACCACGCCCTGGGCGAACAGCTCGCCGCCCCAGACGCCCCACGGCTCGCGCCGCTCGAGGGCGCCGCGCAGGCAGACGGCTCGGACCGGGCAGTCCTGGCAGAGCGACTTGGCGTACTCGACGTCGTCGGGTGACTCGGCGAAGAACAGTTCCGGGTCGTACTCGCGACACGGCAACAGCACATCGTCGACGTTGGGTAGGCCGATCGCCGTGAGCTGCATCGGTGTCACCTCCTCATGGCCTCGTGGGTGGGAGTTGGATACGGGCAACGAAAAAGGCCGCGGATCCCGGGTCTCGGGTTCCGCGGCCTTGAAGATGCCGGTCGGTGGAGCTAGACCGGATGACTCCTAGTACGCGGATCCGAGGTGCCATTGCCGAAGGCCGAGTAAGCGATCGAGTCGGTCGTCCGGGCGGCGGTCGGGACACTGGGCAGGGCAGTGGACGGGACGAGCACACGCGTCCGCACGGACGCAGCCACGCCAGCCAGCGCGCGCCGGGCGCCGTGCCCTGCGTCGAGAGACGACGTCGCGGGCACGGCTGCACTCATGATGTTCTTCACCGCGGGTCACCTCCCTGCTGAGTCCGACGCTGAGGGCGTCACTTCACGTTGGCAGCGGACGGCGGTCGCCGCCCGGCTGACGCAGCGTAAACCCCTCCCGGCGTACGCGCCAGGTATTTATTCGGCCGCCACCTGTTCGGCTGCGGCGGGGGGCTCCCGATCGACTGTCTCCCGATCGGCGCAGAGCGCGAGAACTTGTGACCCGTAGCGGTCGAGCTTCGTTGCGCCCACACCGGCGATGTGGGTCAACGCCCCGGTGGTGACCGGCTGTGCCTCGGCGATGGCGAGCAACGTGGCGTCGGTGAAGACGCAGTACGCCGGAACGTTCTGCTCACGGGCCCGTTCGAGCCGCCACTCCTTGAGCGCGGCGAACAACCGCTCGTCGACATCGGAGGGGCAAGCCGCGCAGCGCCCGAGCTTGCGCTCCGCTCCCACCTGCAACGGTCGGCCGCAGACCCGACACCGCGCGACGCCCGCCGCGCCTCGTCGCCGCCGTCCCTGCTGTCCCGCCTCGGCGGCCGCTGGTTCTGCGCCGGGCAGCAGACCGGCGAGGAAGCGCGACGGCTCGCGGTGGCCGCGGGCACCAGGGGACCGCGCCCGCGCCCAGGACAGCGCAAGGTGCTCCTGCGCCCGGGTCACCCCGACGTAGAGCAGCCGGCGCTCCTCCTCCACCTGGTCCGGCGTCTCCGCGTAGATGATCGGCACCGTGCCGTCGGCCAGTCCGACGAGGAACACTGCGCGCCACTCCAATCCCTTGGCGGAGTGCAGCGACGCCAGGGTCACCGCGTCGGCGACCGGCGCGTGGGCAGCGGCCGCCCGCGCCTCCAACTCGGCAACAAAGGCGGCGAGCCCTTCGACGCGGCCCTGCGGTTCGGGAGTGACCGCAGCCCTCTCCCCTGCCACTTCCCCTGCCGCCATCTCCCCCGCCAGGGCGACGAGCGCGGCGAGGGACTCCCAGCGCTCCCTGGTGGCGCCGCCGCCGCGCGGAGGCTCCGCAGACCACCCGGCGCTGGAGAGCAGGTGACGGACCCACGCGTCGAGTCCGCCGTCGAGCGGGGCCGACCCGTCAGCGGAGCGGACGGCAGCGCGCAGCAACGCCACCGCCTGCCGCACCTCGGGGCGCTCGAAGAAACGTTCCCCGCCGCGGACCACGTAGGGGACCCCCGCGTCGGTGAGCGACTGCTCGTACGCCGGCGCCTGCGCGTTGGTGCGGAACAGCACCGCCATCTCGCCGGGCCGCACCCCCTCGCTGAGCAGGGCGCGTACGGCGCTGGCGACGCCCGCCGCCTCGGCGGGCTCGTCGGCGTACTGGGTGCAGGAAGGCTCGGGTCCGCCGGGGCGCTGGGCCCGCAGCTCCAGCCGCGCGGCGCGGACCCGCTCGGGTGCGGCGCCGAGCACCCGGTTGGCCAGCCCAACCACCTGCGGGGTGGAACGGTAGTCGCGCACCAGGCGTACGACGGTCGCCCCGGGATGGCGGGTGGGGAAGTCGAGCAGGTAGGACGACCGCGCTCCGGTAAAGGAGTAGATGGTCTGGCTCGGGTCGCCGACGACGCAGAGGTCGTCGCGGTCGCCGAGCCACAGGTCGAGCAGCCGCTGCTGCAGCGGATTGACGTCCTGGTATTCGTCCACGACGAAGTAGCGGTACTGCGCCTGCACCTGCTCGGCCACGTCGGCGTGTTCGGCGAGCACGCCGACGGCCAGCAGCAACACGTCCTCGAAGTCGATGAAGCCCCGGTCGCGCTTGAGAGCTTCGTACGCGGCGTAGATCTTGGCGACGGACGGTGGATCCAGCGGCGGCCGTCGGTGCGCGGCCGCCGCTGCGCCGGCGTAGTCGTCGGGGGGCACCTCGCTCACCTTCGCCCACTCGACCTCCGACGCGAGGTCGCGGACCAGGCTGCGGTCGATGCCGCGTGCGGTGCCGCCCGCCGTGGACGGGGTGCTGCGGCTGGCCGCCTCCGCCAACAGCGGCGCCTTCTTCGCGGTCAGCCGGGGCAGTTGGCCGCCGACCGCGCGCGGCCAGAAATAGGTCAGTTGGCGCAGCGCGGCCGAGTGAAAGGTGCGGGCCTGGACACCGCCGGCGCCCAACAGGCGCAGCCGCCCACGCATCTCCCCCGCCGCCCGGGTGGTGAAGGTGACGGCGAGCACGCGCTCCGGGGTGACCACGCCGGTGCGTACGGCGTACGCGATGCGGTGGGTGATCGCACGGGTCTTGCCGGTACCCGCCCCGGCCAGCACGCACACCGGGCCGCGCACCGCCGTGGCGACGACGCGCTGCTCGGGGTCGAGACCGGTGAGAACCGCGTCGGGGAGATCGGCGGTTTCGGCGGACTCGGCGGACTCGGCGGACACGGTTCCCATTTTGGCAGGGCCCAGTGACAGTCCGACGCTGCGCTCGGGAAGCTGTCGACCGCCGCGCGGGTTGTGCTTCAGGAGCGCCGTTTGCGATCGGTGACACCTATCAACCCCCTCCCGGAGGACTACATGTCGATGCCCGCAAGCCCGCCGGGTGCCCAGCAGGTGACCATGTACAGCACGCCGTGGTGCGGCTACTGCCACCGGCTCAAGGGCCAGCTGTCCCGCGAGGGCATCGGCTACGTCGACGTCGACATCGAGCGCGACCCGGCCGCCGCGGACTACGTGATGTCGGTCAACGGGGGCAGCCAGACGGTGCCCACGGTGATCTTCCCGGACGGCTCGGCGCTGACCAACCCCAGCCTGGCGCAGGTCAAGCAGCAGCTGGTCGACACCGCGTCCTGAGTCAGGCGGGCAGGTCGGGCAGCGGGTCGCCGTACCAATCCTCGATGAGCCGGCGGGCGATGGAGACCGGCGGCGGCAAGCGTACGTCGCCTGCGCTAATCGCCGCCGCCAGCTCATCGCGCGTGAACCACTGGGCCTCCGCGATCTCCACTCCGTCCGGGCGCAACTCGACGCCGCTCGCGCGAGCCGTGAATCCGAGCATCAGGCTCGACGGGAACGGCCACGGCTGACTGGCGACGTAGGTCACGTCGGTGACGACTAGGCCAACCTCCTCGAGCACCTCGCGAGCCACCGCCTGCTCCAGCGACTCACCGGGTTCGACGAACCCGGCCAACGTCGAGAAGCGGCGCGGCGGCCAGCGGGTCTGGTGCCCGAGGAGACAGCGATCTGCGTCGTCGGTCACCACCATGATCACTGCGGGGTCGGTACGCGGATAGTGCTCGGCGCCGCAGGCGGGGCAGCGGCGTACATGGCCCGCGGCGGCCGGCTCGGTCAGTTCGCCGCACTGCGCGCAGCGCGGATGCGCCCGGTGCCAGCGTTCCAGCGCCACCGCGTGCGTGAGCAGACCCACGTCGAGATCGGCGAGTAGCGCGCCCACCTCACGCAACCCCTCCGGGTGGGCGCCGGGCAGCTCGGGCAGGGCTGCGACAACGGCGAGGTACGTCGTGCCGGTGCTGTCCTCGCCGAGCAGGTAGCGCTCGCCGGGCGGCGCATCCGACGCCGGCAGCAGCGCCAGCGCCACCCCGCTCTGGCCGCCGTTCCGCACGAGCACCTGCCCATCGTCGACGACGAGGACCCGCGTCGTGGGGTCGCCGCCGACCGCCGCCAGCCACTCGTCGTCGGCGCGCCGGTGTGCCACCCGGTCGACCACGCCGCGTGCGAGCGGCAGCTCGCCTCTTGGCCCCTTGCGGCTCATCTCCGGAGGGCGTCGAGGAGTTCGTCCCAGAGGTACGCCGCCGCCTCCGCCCCGCGCAGCAGCATGTCGACGTCAACCTTCTCGTTCGGCGCGTGGATGCGGTCGTCGGGCAGGCCGACACCGAGGAAGGCCACCGGCGCGTCCAGGATCTCGCCGAGATCGGCCTCCGGGCCGGAACCACCCTCCCTGGTAAGGAGGACGTCGGTGCCGAAGGCCCGCCCCAACGCGCGCCGCACTGCCGCGAGAACCGGGGCGTCCAGCGGAGTGAGGCAGGGCCGCACCCCGTCGCCGAAGCCGGTGATCGACCAGGTCACGCCATCGGGCACCGCGCGTTCGAGATAGGCGCGCAGCTGCGCCTGCACC